>CAZZZK010000057.1:0-11273 GCA_964658555.1 Vulcanimicrobiota bacterium
GACGGCCGCGAAGAAGACCGCTCCGAAAAAGGCGCCGGCGGCGAAGAAGGCGACGCCCGCGCGGCCCGCGGCGAAATCCGCCAAACGGCCGACGGCCGCGAAGGCGCCGGCATCGCGGTCCGGCGCGAAGAAAACCGTTGCCAAGAAGCCCGCGAAGAAACGCCGTTAAGCGGGCGTCCGCGATCGGACTCGTTCTCGCGAGTCTGATGGGATGCTCGCGCGCGCAGGATACGCAATCGGCCGCTCCGGACGGCCGCCACGCCTGGACGAAACCGGGCATCTTACGCGTCGGCAGCCAGGTCGGTCCGAACACGCTCGACCCGATCCTCGCCGCCAACACGACCGAAGCCGCGATCGACCGGCTGATCTTCGATCCGCTCGTCTCCGTCGATCCGACGGGCAGGCACGACGTCCCGATCCTCGCCGAACGCGTGCCGACGCTCGAGAACGGCGACATCAGCCGCGACGGGCTCACGATCGTTTACCACTTACGTAAAAACGTGAAGTGGCAGGACGGCGTCCCCTTCACGAGCGCCGACGTGAAGTTCTCGTGGCGGGCGATCCTCAACCCCAATAACAACGTGATCTCGCAAACCGGCTACGCGCTCGTGCGCGCGGTCGATACGCCCGATCCGTACACGGCGGTCTTCCGGATGAAGCAGCGCTTCTCGCCCGCGATCGATACGATCTTCGGCGAGAGCGACGACCCGTTCGCGATCATTCCGGCGCATCTGCTCGCGAAGCTCCACGACGTCAACGACGCGCCGTTCAACGCGGCGCCGATCGGTACGGGTCCGTTCCGGCTCAAGGAATGGGTGCGCGGCGATCACATGACGCTCGAACCGAATCCGGACTACTTCCTCGGGAAGCCGAAACTCAAGCAGATCGTCGTCCGCTTCATCCCCGACGAGAACACCGAGCTGAGCGCCCTGCGCACGCACGACATCGACTGGCAGTTCGAAGCGTCGCCCGATCAGTACGATCAGCTGCGCTCCCTCCCCGGCGTCCGGCTGATCCTCCAAAACAAGAACGAGTACGAGCGCATCGAGTTCAACGTGACGCACCCGCCGCTCGACGACGTTCGCGTGCGCCGCGCGATCGCGTACGGCATCGACAAGCAGCGGCTCGTCGACGATCTCACCTTCGGATCCGCCGAGGCGGCCGATCAGGATCTGCCGCCGTTCATGTGGGCGCACCACGGCGGTGTCGCGACCTATCCGTTCAGCATCGCGAAGGCGCAGGCGCTGCTGCGCGACGCCGGCTTCGCGCTCGGTTCCGACGGCTATTTCGCGAAGGACGGCAAGCGGCTCTCGCTGACGCTCGTGACGAACATCTCGAACGTGACGCGGCGCGCCGCGGTCGTTCAGGTCCAGGCGATGCTGCGGCGCATCGGGATCGACGCCCAACCGAAGTATTACCTCGCCTCGCTGCTCTTCGCGACGGTCGGGCAGGGCGGTATCCTTCAAACCGGAAAGTTCGATATGTCGTGGAACGGCTGGGTCGCCGGGATCGACCCGGATAATTCTTCGACGTTCACATGCGCGGCGCGTCCGCCGCACGGCAACGACACGATGCGGTACTGCGACGCATCGGTCGACGCCGCGGAAAGTTCGGCACTGGACCGCTTCGCTCGCGGCGACCGCGCGCGATCGTACGCTGCGCTCGAGACGCGTATCGCGCTCGACCAGCCGCTCATCTCCGTCTGGTGGCCGCGCATGATCCAGCCGATCAATCCCGATTTCAAAAATTTTGCGCCCAACCCCGTGACGGAGTCTTGGAACGCCTATCAATGGGACATTTAGAACCGGAAGGCTCGCGGCTCGGCCGCATCCCCGAGATCAAGTGGCTCGTGAGCATGATCATGGAGCGCGCGCTCACGCGCGGCGAAGTGCTGCTCGCCGGCGGCCGGCCGAGCGATTTCTACATCGACAAATTCCGGTTGTTCTCCGATCCCGCGGTCTTGCGCCGGATCGCGCGGCTGTTCGCGCCGATCGTCTCCGAGGTCAACCCGCACATCATCGCGGGGACGGAGCTCGGCGGCGTCATTCTCGCGACCGCCGTATCCCAAATGTGCAACGTGCCGATGATCGTCGTGCGAAAAGCGCCGAAGGCGTACGGCGCGTTCGCCAACGAGTACGTCGAGGGGCCCTACGCGGAGGGTCAACGCGTCCTCCTCCTCGAGGACGTCGTCAGTAACGGGCGCGAGGTCATGGCCGCGAAGGCGCGCCTCGAAGAATTGAACCTGCAGGTGACGGCCTACGCCGTCATCAATCGCGGCCTCGCGCCGATCAAGTCGCTCGTTCAATTCTCGCTCCCGCGCGGCGAGGCGAAGACCGAGAATTGAGCGCTAGACGCTGAAGCCGTACCCGTCGTCGGCGATCGCGACGGGCCCGGCGAACGTGCTGCGCGCCGCCGCGGCGAGCTGCGTGCGATCGGCGCTCGCGGGATAGTGCGAGAGCACGAGCCGCCTCGCGCGCGGAGCTGTGGCCGCGGGGTTCCTCGTCCTCCTGCGCGGCGGTCAGCGTCGCTTCGCAGATGAAGGCGTCCGTCTCGCGAGCGAGCGCGACGACCGCACCCGTCGGAGCCGTATCGCCGCTGTACGTCACGCTCGCGCCGCGCGAATCGAACCGGCAGGCGAACGTCGGGATGTAGTGGCGCGTGGGCGCGAAGCGGACCACCGCATCGGCGACCTCGAGCGCGACCAGCGGGTCGTACGTCCGGCAGTCGAAGACGTCGCCGAGGAAATCGTGCCCGGTCTCGTGGGCGAACGCGGAGACGAGCGATCGCAGCATCGCTTCGCCGCCCGGCGGCAGATAGACCGCGACGCGCCGGTCGTTCGTTCGCGCGCCGTATTTGAGCGCGTAGCGCAGCGGGATGATATCGAGGAAGTGATCGGCGTGCATGTGGCTGATGACGATCGCATCGATCGATTCCGGCGCCCGGACGCGAACGAGATTCGCGAACGCTCCGCTGCCGAGATCGGCGACGATCGCTCCGTCGTGCGTCTCGACGAGATACGAACTGCACGCGCGCTGCGGCCGCGGTATCGAGCAGCTCGATCCGAGGACGGTGACCCGCACGGCTGCCGGAGCGTCTACAGCTTCGACAGCACGTCCTCGGCGTGACCCGGAACGCTGACCTTCGGCCACACGTGCACGAGCGTACCGGTGCCGTCGAAGAGAAACGTCGAGCGCGCGATCCCCAGACTCTTCTTCCCGTACATGTTCTTCTCGACGATCGTCCCGAACGCATCGCAAACCGCCGACTCGACGTCCGCCAAGAGCGGGAACGGCAGATCGAACTTTTCCTTAAACTTTACGTGCGATGCGACGCTGTCGCGGCTCACGCCGAAGATGCGCGCGCCCTTCTTCTCGAACTGCTCCCACAGATCTCGAAACTGCGTCGCCTCGTTCGTGCAACCCGGCGTGTCGTCTTTGGGATAGAAGTAGATGACGACGGGGCCGCCCCCGAGCGCCGAAACGTCGATCTCCCGTCCCGTCTCGTCGGCCGCCGTGACGGCCGGCAACTTCGCGCCTTCTTCAAGCATACGACTGAACTCCGTGCGTAACGACGATCATTCCGACAACGATTTACCGCGCCCGTCCGAGCCGCCTGTAGTAGCGCATCCGCTCGCGCATCTGCTCGTGACGAAGCTGGCCGGCTGCGGCGGGCGCGCGCGGATCGTCGGGATCGGCAGCGGCCGCAATCTCGCGCCGTTCCTCGCGGCCGGGATCGGCGTCGACGTGCTCGAGAGCGATCCCGAGCGCGCGGACGCGATCCGCGCGCGTTACGGCGCGGCCGTACCGGTCGTGCGCGCCGCGTACGACGAAACCCCGGCCGCGGGCGAACGCGGCGCGTACGCGGGCGTCCTCGCGACGCACGCGCTGCTGCACGGAACGTCCCGAACGCACGCGGCCGCGATCGCGGGCGTGCGGGCGTCGCTCGCGGCGGACGGAATCCTCTGCGCGACCTTCGGGTCGACGCGCGATCCGCGCGCGAGCCGCGGGGAACGCCTCGATCGCATGACGACCGTCGAGCGCGACGGGCCGGAGGCCAACGTGCCGCACGTCTTTCACGATCGCGCGACGCTCGGCGCGGCACTGCGCGATTTCACGATCGTCGATGCGTACGAGGCGAGCGCGGCCGAGAGCGCCGGACGCTGGGCGCACGACGCGCGCGACGCCGAGACGATCGTCCATTGGTTCGTCACGGCGGCCGCCGCGTGAACCGGCCCGCGCAGCCCGAGACCGCTCAGAGCGCGCTGCACGACGGCGATCGCAGCGCCCTCGCCGCGATCGCGAACGCGATCCCGCAGATCGTCTGGGTCGCCGACGCCGCGGGCCGCATCTTCTACTACAACGACATGTGGTACGAGACGACGGGCTTCGAGGCGGCCACGATCGCGACCGAACGCGATTGGACGGAGGTCATCCATCCGGACGATCTCGAGGAGACGCTGACGACGTGGCACGAGAGCGTCGCGAGCGGCATCGCCTTCGAATCGGAGTTCCGGCTGCGGCACGTCCGCACGACGACGTATCGCTGGGTGCTCGGCCGCGGGCGGCCGCTCCGCGATCGCGAGGGACGGATCGTCCGCTGGTTCGGAACGACGAACGACATCGACGTGCAGAAGCGCTATCGCGAGGCGAGCACCGAACGCGACGCCCAGCTGCGACGCATCGCGAGCACGCTCCCGCACATGGTCTACACCGCGACGCCGAGCGGCGCGTTCGACTATTTCAGCGACAGCTTCGTCGCGTATGCGGGCGCGGCCGGCCGCGATCTGCTGCGCGACGGCCTCAAGACGATCGCGCACCCGGACGACCTCCCCTCGTTCGAAGAGCGCTGGCGAACGGCGTACGCGAGCGGATCGCCGCACGAGGCGGAGATCCGGCTGCTCGGCGCGAGCGACAACGCGTACCGCTGGTTCCTCCTACGAACGCTGCCGTACGTCGGGCCGGGCGGCATCGAGGCGTGGATCGGCACGGCGACCGACGTCGATCCGCAGAAGCGCCGCGCCGACCGCCGCGAGAGCGTCATCGAGTCGCTCGTCGATGCGCTCGTCCCGACGCATCTGCCGGACTATCCGCCGTTCCGGCTCGATGCCGTCTACGTTCCGGCCGAAGAGGACGCGCGCGTCGGCGGCGACTTCTTCGACGTGATCGAGATGCCCGACGGGCCGCTGCTCGTCACGATCGGCGACGTCGCCGGGCACGGCACGGACGCCGCGGTCGTCATGGCGCGCGCCGGGAACGCGGTCGTTTCGAGCGCGCTCGATATCTCCGATCCCGCCGAGATTCTCGAACGGGCCAATCGCGTGCTGCGGCTCTCGGACGAGACGATGGTGACGGCCTTCGTCGGGCTGCTCGACCGCACGAGCGGGACGTTCACCTACGCGACCGCCGGACATTGCGCGCCGATCGTCGTGAGCCGCAAACGCCCGCCGCGCTTCCTCGCGGGGACCGGAACGCCGCTCGGCATCCTGCCGGCGATCGCGACGAAGACGTTCGCGGACGTCATCGAGCCGGGCGAGATGCTGCTGCTCTACACGGACGGGATCGTCGAATACGATCGCGATCTCTTCTCGGGTGAGATCCGGCTCGTCGCCGCGACCGAGGCCTCCCTCGGCCACGCCGAGCCCGCGCGCTCGATCCTACGGACGATCCTCGGAACGCGCCGCGCGCCGGACGACGTCGCGCTCCTCACGCTCTCGCACGTCGCGGCGAGCGCGCCTCAGTAACGCGGAACGGCCGGATCGATCTCCTCGGACCACGCATCGATCCCGCCCGCGAGATTCGCGACCCGGGTGTAGCCGTTCTGCTGCAGGTACGCGGCGACGCGGGCGCTGCGGCTGCCGCCGTGACACATCACGACGACGTCGCGCGTCCGCGGCACGTCCCCGAGGCGCCCGGAAATCTCGCCCATCGGGATGTGCGTGACGCCGGGCAGCGACGCCGTCGCGAGCTCGTCGTCTTCGCGAACGTCGAGCAGGACGAAATCGTCGCCGCGGTCGCGCATCCGCTTGAGTTCGGAGACCGATATCTCGCTCGGCAGGCTCACGCGCCCGCTCCGATGAGATCCGTCAGCGGGCTCGACGCGCTCGCGTAGAGCCGGCGCTCCATGCGTCCGGCGCGATAGGCGATGCGCCCGGCTTCGACGCCGAGGCGCATCGCGCGCGCCATCGCGACCGGATCGCGCGCGGCGGCGATCCCGGTGTTCATGAGCACCGCATCGACGCCGAGCTCCATCGCGATCGCCGCATCGGAGGCGGTACCGACGCCCGCATCGACGATCACGGGGACGGTCGCGCGCTCGACGATGATCGAGAGCGAATACCGGTTACAGAGCCCGAGCCCGCTCCCGATCGGCGCGCCGAGCGGCATCACCGCGGCGCAGCCGATCGCTTCGAGCCGCGCGCACGCGGCCGGATCGTCGACGACGTACGGCAGCACCGTGAAGCCGTCGCGCACGAGCTCTCGCGCGGCGGCGATCGTCTCGACGGTATCGGGATAGAGCGTCCGTGCGTCGCCGATCACCTCGAGCTTGACGAGCTCGGTTCCGAGCAATTCGCGCGCGAGGTGCGCGGTGAGCACCGCTTCCTTCGCGGTCGTGCATCCGGCCGTGTTCGGCAGGATCGTGTATCGCGACCGGTCGAGGTGATCGAGCATCGTCTTCCCGGCCGGATCGTCGAGCTTGATGCGGCGGATCGCGACGGTGACCATCTCGGCGCCGCTCGCGGCGTGCGCGCCCGCCATGACCTCGAGCGACGGATACTTTCCGGTCCCGACGATCAGGCGCGAGCCGAACGTGTGCGAACCGATGCGCAGGCTATCTTCCATACTTCCCCTATCGCGATCCGGCCGCGGCGATCAGCCGCCCGAGACCGCCCGAATGATCTCGATCGTGTCGCCGTCGGCGACGACGTGTTCCTCGAAGCGGGCGCTGCCGACGACGCGCTCGTTGACCGCGATCGCGATCCCGACCGGCCGCTCGACGCCGAGCTCGCGCAGCAGCGCGCCGATCGTCGTCCCGCCCGGGATCTCGCGCCGTTCGCCGTTCACGATCGCCGTCATACCGCGCTCTTCGCGGACGACGCGGACGCCTCTTGTGCGCGTTCGGGCGAGAACGCCGCGATCTCGGGGACGGCCCGCCCCTCGAGGACGTCCGCGATCGCGACGGCGGTCGCCGGCGTCAACAGGATGCCGTTGCGGTAGTGCCCCGCCGCGACGACGTATCCGCCGAGCCCGGTCGTCCCGAGGTAGGGCAGGCCGTCGGGCGTCCCCGGCCGCAAACCCGCCCACGTCTCGGAGAGCGCGAAGTCGCCGAGCGCGGGGATCGCGGCGAGCGCGGCGCCGAGCAGCGTCCCGACGCCGCGCGCGGTCACGCGCGTATCGAATCCGGCCGCCGGCTCGACCGTCGCGCCGACGAGCAGCCGCCCGTCGTCGCGCGGCACGAGATACGCGCCCGGCACCCACGTCGTCCGTCTCAGGAATCCCGGCGGCATCGCGAGCGCGAGCATCTGCCCCTTGACGGGCTCGACGGGGATCCGGAATCGCTCCGGGACGCCGTCGAGCACTCCCGCCCAGGCGCCGAGCGCGTTGACGACCGCCTCGGCCGGCACGAAGCCCGCCGCGCCGCGCACGCCGAGCACGCGGCGCGTATCGGCTTCGAGCGCCACGCCGCGCGCCTCGACGTCGACGCGCACGCCGCGGGCGACGCAGGCCGCGTGCAGCGCCCGTCCGAGCCGGCGGTTGTCGACCGCGCCCTCGCCCTCGCAGAGGATCGCGCCGCGGACGCTCGCCGCGAACGCGGGCTCCGCGCGCAGCGCCTCGGCGCGGTCGAGGTAGCGCGCCGCGATCCCGCGCGCGGTCAGGATCGCCGCGTGCGCGCGCAGCCGGCGTTCGGACGGCTCGTCGAAGGCGGCTTCGAGGATACCGTCGAGCCGCAGCCGCGCGTCGACGCCGCCCGTCGCCCGCACGCCCGCCGCGAACGCCGGATACCGCGCGAGCGAATCCGCGCAGAACGCCTCGAAGGCCGGATGATCGATCGCCTCCGTGTACGGCGCGAGCATCCCCGCACCGGCCCACGATGCGCCGCGGCCGACGTCGCGCATCTCGATGACGCGCACCTCCGCACCGCGGCGCGCGAGTTCGTTCGCGATCGCGAGGCCGATCAGCCCCGCGCCGAGGACGACGATCACGCGGCGCGGCCGCTCGCGAGCACGTCGAGCGCGGCGACGACCGCGATGCGGTGCATCGCGATCCGCTCGTCCCACGGCCGCGAGCGCGGCGTCTCGAAGGTCAACGATCGAAGCGTTCCGCGATGGAGTAGCGCGAGACTGTAGGGCCACGCATCGAAGTGCGCCATCTCGGCGCGCGTATCGGGGCGGACCCAGCCGCGCGCGAGCTCGCGCAGATGCGGCGCGTCCGCGTACCCGAGTTCGAAATCGTCGGCGAGCCGCTGCACGGGGAGGCCGGCGTCGTCGATCGCGGCGACGATCCGCTCGCCGTACGGCGCGCTGCCGCCCATCACGGGCTCGTACAGATAGAAACCGTCCGCCTCGTAATCCTCATGCATGTCGATCGTCAGCGCGAACGTGCGATCGCGATTGGCGGTGAGGATCGCGCGCGCCTCGGGCGTCGAGCCGGCGCGTGCGAAACTCCGATTGATGTCGTCGCCTTCCGCGTTCTCGCGCGTGCCGCGCTCGTAGCCGCTCGGATTCGTGCACGGCCACAGACGGTAATTGAAACGCGTATCGAGCAACCCCGACCCGGCGAGCGAGAGCAGCGCCCACGGCGCGGCGGGTTCGTCGCCGTGCACGCCCGCCGCGATCGCGACGAACGGCAGCTCCGGAGCGTTCACGAGATCGACGCCGAGCAGCGTGCGCCGCGCGCCGACGCAGCCCAGTTCGCGAACCGGCACGCCCCGCGCGCGAAGCGCCTTCCAGGCGCGCACGAGCTCCGCGTAGGGCGGGACGATCACGCGAGCGCGGCGTCGAGCAATTCGATCGGATGCGCGTAGGTGAGCGAGATGCCGCGCTTTTCGAGCTGCGAACGGATCTGCAGCGTGCAGCCCGGATTCGCGCTCGCGAGGACGGTCGCGCGCGTCGACGCGACGTTGTCGGCCTTGCGCGCGCCGATCTCCGCCGCGCTGTCGGGTTCGAGGATGTTGTAGACGCCCGCGCTCCCGCAGCACTGCTCGCCCGCCGGGATCTCGACGAGCTCGAGCTCCGGGATGCCGCGCAACAACGATCGCGGCTGCGCGCGGATACGCTGCGCGTGGGAGAGATGGCACGCGTCGTGATAGGCGACGCGCATCGGCAACGGCCGCCGCTCCGCGACCGTCCCGACCTCGGCGAGGAATTCGCTGACGTCGCGCACCTTCTCGGCGAAGCGCTCGGCACGCGGATCGCGTAAGAGTTCGCCGTACTCCTTGAGCGTCGATCCGCAGCCCGCCGCGTTGATGATGACGGCGTCGTACCCCGAGAGATCGCCGAACGCCCGAACGAGCCGCTCCGCGAACCGGGTCGCCTCGTCGTGGCGCCCGACGTGCACGGAGAGCGCGCCGCAGCAGCCCTGGCCGTCCGGCACGACGACGTCGTAGCCCTCGGCGCTGAGCACGCGGATCGTCGCCTCGTTGACGCTGCCGAAGAACGCGCGCTGCACGCACCCCGCGACGAGCGCGACCGTCCCGCGCTTCGTCCCGCGAGCCGCCGTGAACGGCGCGAGCCGGGCGAAGAGCTGTGCCGGATCGACGGACGGCGTCAGCATCTCGAGCGCCTGCAGCCGCTTGGGCAGCAGCCGCAGCGCGCCGCTCGCGCGGACGAGCGCCTGGAGTCCCGTGCGCGCGTAGAGCGCGAGCGCGACGCCGAGCACGCGCAGCCGCTCGGGATACGGGAACGTCGCGAACAGCATCGCGCGCAGGCCGCGCTCGAGCGGTTCGCGGGTAACCGCGGCGTCGATCTGCGCGCGCGTATCCTCGATCAGCAGATCGTAGCGCACGCCCGAGGGACACGCCGTCACGCAGCCCATGCAGCCCAGACACTGATCGAAATGCTTGAGGACCGTCGTATCGAGCGCGATCGCACCCGTCTCGATCCCCTTCATGAGGTCGATGCGTCCGCGCGGCGAGTCCGCTTCGAGCCCCCACGACACGTACGTCGGGCACGCCGGGAGGCAGAAGCCGCAGTGCACGCAGTCGTCGAGCAATTCGGTTTTCGTACGAGCGGCCGGTGTCGAGATGTCGATGATCAGAGGCCTCCGACGGCGCGATGAGGATTGAGACGGCGTTCGGGATCGAAGCGCGCGCGCAACGCCCGCATGAGCCCCGCCGCCGCGGGCGGGCTGCCGAACGCATCGAACGCGCCGCGGAGCCCGTCCCCGTCGATGACGACCAGGTGGCCGCCGAGCGCCTCGGCGCGCTCGCGCGTCTTCGCGAGGAGCGCGACGAGCGATTCGGACCGCCGCACGTCGATCGTGACGAAGGCGATGCCGAGGGCGGGGAACGCGACCCGGGACGTGCCCTCGTCCGCGGCCGACGGATATCCGTCGAGCATCGCATCGAGTTCCGCGAGCGACGTGCGCGGCAGCGAGATCTGCAGCAGGACGTTCGTCCCGTTCCGAACGCCGCCGTCCGCCCTCAGCTCGTCCGCGGCCTCGCCGCGCTCGAGGCGGATGCCGAGCCGCTCCGCGAGCGCCGCGGCGCGCGTCGTCTGCTCTTCGACGCCCGCGGGGAAGCCTTCGAAGACGACGGCGTAGCGCCAGTCCGCCGCGGATCGCTCCGTCCGGCCGAGCTTGGTCGCGAGCGTCGCGGCCGGTTCGAGCCGCTCGGCTTCGAGCGCGCGTTCGAGACGCACGACCGTTTCGAGATCCGGGCACGCGGCGAAGAGCGCGGCCGAGGCCGCCGGAAGCGGATGGAGCCGCAGCGTCACCGTCGCGATCGCGCCGAGCGTCCCGAGCGACCCGATCGCGAGCTTCGGAATATCGAATCCCGCGACGTTCTTCACGACGCGGCCGCCGCCGCGAACGAGCGTCCCGTCGGCCCGCACGAGCGACATCCCGACGACGAGATCGCGCAGCGACCCGTAGCGGGCGCGGCGCGGGCCGAACGCGTTGCACGCGACGGCGCCGCCGATCGTCGCGCGCTCGGCCTCCGGCGGATCGAGTTCCACCACATGCGGGGCGCCTTCCTTGCCGGCGCCCTCGCGGCGCGCCTGCATCTCCTGCAGCACCTTGTAGGACAGCGCCGCGTCGCCGCGCCGGCGGCTGGCGTCG
>CAZZZK010000058.1:0-11224 GCA_964658555.1 Vulcanimicrobiota bacterium
TCGTGCGAGAACGATCGGCTCGCGACGGCCGATTTGCCGGGCGATCTCTGCGCGGGCGACGTGCTTGCGATGGAAACGACCGGGGCATACACCTACTCGATGGCGAGCAATTACAACCGTTTCTCGAAACCGGCCGTCGTTTTCGCGGGCGGCGGAACGCACCGGCTCGTCGTCCGCCGTCAGGCCGCGATCGACGTCGTGCGCGAGGACGTCGCCGATGAAGCGTAGCGTCGTCGCCGCGTCCGTGCTCGGATTCGCCGTGCTGACGGGGTGCGGCGGCCGCTCGGGCGATAGCGACGCCACGGGCAACGGCCTGCTCTGGCAAGCGTTCGCGCAGGGGCAATCGCACGTGATGGTCACGGCGACCGGATCGATCGCAAAGGACCTCGGAACGGCGCCGGGGCCGCAGGGTCCCGCGCAGACGTTCCTGCTGCATCTCACCGGCGGAGCGGGCCACGGCCTGACGGTCCGCGTCGAGAACGTCATCGCGCAAAAGAGCCCCGTGCCGGTGCACGAGGGCGACGGCGCCGAAGTCCGCGGAACGTACGTGTTCGCGAAGGACGGCGGGACCATCTACGGCGCCGATGCGTCGCCGAACGGCGATCATCCGGCCGGTTACATCAAGATCGGCGACCACACGTACCAATAGCCTCCGGCGCGGTATACAAAGCCTCGGCACGTCACCTATAATCGGGGTGACGATTTCATGAGTAGGCTTCTTTCCGTGATTCTGGCGAGCGCCTCGCCGAGACGCCTCGAATTACTCGCGTCGCTCGGGTTGGCGGTTCGCGTGGTCCCGAGCGAAGTCGCCGAGGGCGATCGGCCCGGCTTCTCGCCCGCTCGACTCGCGGCGTTTCATGCCGATGCTAAGGCTGATGCGGTTTCGGTTCGCGAGCCCGCCGGCTTGATCGTCGCGGCCGATACGGTCGTCGACCTCGACGGCACGAGCCTCGGAAAGCCCGTCGACGCCCTCGATGCGGCGGCGATGCTGCATGCGCTCTCCGATCGCGAGCACGTCGTCCACACGGCCTTCGCGTTGCGCGACGTCGGACGGGGACTGCGCTACCGCGCATCGAGTTCGACCCGGGTTCGATTCACGGCGCTCGACGACGCCGCGATCCACTCGTATATTGCGACGGGCGAACCGTTCGACAAGGCCGGCGGCTACGGCATCCAGGGCCGCGGCGCGGCGCTCGTCGAGCGGATCGACGGCGACTTTTACACCGTGATGGGCTTCCCGCTGGGCGCGTTCGTCCGCGCGCTCCCCGACCTCGGCTACACGCTCGGCGAAGCCTCCGCGGCGGTGCCGGTATGAGCCGGGTCGTCGACTCGATTCGCGCGACGATCAGCCCCGATATCGGGCTCGATCTCGGCACCGCCAACACGGTCGTGTACGAACGCAGCGCGGGCGTCATCGTCAGCGAACCGTCGATCGTCGCGATCGACCGGCGCACGGGCGAGATCGCCGCGATCGGCAACGCGGCCAAAGAGATGGAGGGCCGCGTCCCCGAGTACATGCAGATCGTCCATCCGCTGCAGCGCGGGACGATCTCGGATTTTCGCGCCGCGCAAGTCCTCGTCGCCCGGCTCGTCGACCGCGCCCTCGCGGCGAGGCCCCGTCTCGCTCCGCGGCTGGTCGCATCGATCCCGGCCTGCGCGACCGACATCGAGTGCAAGGCCGTCGAACAGGCCGTACGCGCCGCCGGCGCCCGGTACACGACCTACGTGCCGCAGGCGGTCGCGGCCGCCGTCGGCGGCGGGCTCGACGTGATCGACGTGCGCGCGAAGATGGTCGTCGACATCGGCGGCGGGACGACCGAGATCGCCGTCCTCGGCGCGGCGGGCGTCATCCGCCTCGCGTCGATAAAATTCGGCGGCGATCACTTCGACGCGGCGATCGCGCAACGGCTGCGGGCGGAACGCTTCGGCGTCGGCCCGCTGACGGCCGAACGGATCAAGATCGCGCTCTCGCATACGGGCCGCCCGCCCGGCCGCGAACCGTTGCTCGTGCACGGATTCGATTACGACAAGCTCTCGCCCGCGCCGCGCGAGATCTCCGAGCGCCTCGTCGCCGAAGCGATGTCCGACGGAATCGAGCGGATCATTCGAACCGTCGGCAGTATCGTTGAGACGGTCTCGCCCGACGTCGCCGAAGATCTGCTCGGGACCGGGATTCTGCTCACGGGCGGCGGAGCGCTCATCCCGGGCCTCGCGCCGCTGCTCGGCGATCGCATGAACGTCCCCGCGATCGTCGCATCGGATCCGCTCCTTTGCGTGGCGCGCGGAGCGGGCGAGATCTTGGGGTCGCCGACGCTGCTCGAGGCGCTGCGGCCGCACGGCGACCGGTTCACGAGGTGGTATCAATCTTTACGTATCGGGATGAGAGAAAGCTATTCGCCGTAGTAGGCACGGTCATCGTCGCGGCGGTGATCGCTCTCGTTCAACTCGATTCGGTGCGCACGGGAAAAACGAGTCCGCTCTCGACGGCGATCGCGACGGTCGCCGTCTTCGCCGAGCAGGCGACGGCGACGGTCGGCGGGGCGGCGCGCTCGTTCGCCGCGACGGCGGCCGACGTGCCGCGCCTCTCCGCGCGTAACGCGGCGCTGACGCGCGAGAACCGGCAGCTCCGCAGCGAAGACGCCGTCCTGCGCGAAGCGCTCGCGGCGGCCCCCGCCGCTCGCGCGCTCGCGACGCTCTCCGCACGCGTTCCGCAGGGGATCCCGTGCGACGTCGTCGGCTACGATCCCGAGAATCTCGCCCACGTCGTGACGCTCGATCGCGGCGCGCTCGCGGGGATCGGCCGCGACGACGGCGTGCTCGGCACGGGCGGCGTCGTGGGCCGCGTCGTCGCGGTCACGCCGCTGACGAGCACCGTCCTCCTGATCACGGATCCCGCGAGCAAGATCCCGGCCGTCGTGCAGCGCGGCCGCTGGTGGGGTATCGCGACCGGAACGTCCGCGCACGTGGCGCTGCAGTACGTGTCGCAAGATGCGAAGCTGCGCGTCGGCGACCGGATCGTAACGGGGCAGGGCCGATCGTTTCGGGCTGGCTTTCCGATCGGACGGATCGTGCGGATCGACCATCCGCCTGGTTCGCTCTACCAGACGGCCGTGCTCGAACCGGCGGTCGGCTTCGGGCAGCTCGGCGCCGTGGTCGTGATCCCGGGCGCGCGATGAACGATCCGCGCAGCGAGGATATCGCGCATTCGCGGGCATTTTGGGTTGCGAACGCGGTGCCGGATGCGGTCGCGCCGGCCTACGTCCCCGAACCGCCCGTGTGGTGGCACGTCGCGCTCTCGCTCGTCGCGGCGCTGATCGTCCAGAGCGCGTTCGCGCCGTTCCTCGCGGTCCGCGGCGGGACGGTCTCGTTCGTCACGCTGCTGGTCGGCTGGTATGCGACGCGCGTCGGGACGCTGCGGGGCTTCACGTTCGGCCTGGTCGCCGGGCTCTGCGAGGACGCCCTCGCCGGGACGACCGGCGTCGGCTGGACGTTCTCGACCGCGCTCGCGGGCGCCGTCGCCGGGCGCGTCGCGAACACGTGGGCGGCCGATCTGCGGCTCGTACTCGTCTGCGGCGTCGCCGCGCTCGGCCTCGCTCGCTTCGCGGCCTTCGCCGTCATCGAGCAGATGCTCGGGCGCCCGCTCGCGAGCCCCGTCGCGGCCGCTCACGCCGCCCTCTGGCAGGCGCTGCTCGACGCCGCGGTCGCACTCGCGGTGTTGACGATCTGGCCGCAGCTGCGAATCCGGGACGCCCGTGCGAACGGTCGCTGAGGGTCCGCGCCCGTTCCCCCGCGGGATCTGGAAGCTCGGCGTCTTCGCGTTCGCGGTTCTGCTCGCGCTGATCGCGCTCGCGCTGCGGCTCGGCCAAGTGCAGCTCGCCGAAGGCGCGCGTTTCGCCGCGGCCGCGCGCGCGAATCAGATCCGGCGCATCCCGGTCGCCGCGCCGCGCGGGCAGATCGTCGACCGGTACGGGACCGTGCTCGTTCGCAGCCGCCCGTCGTTCGTGTGCGCGATGATCCCGTCGGACGTCCGCGACGCGCCCGCGACGATCAAAGAGCTCGCGCGCGTCCTCGCCGTGCCCGAACGCGTGCTCTGGAAGCGGCTCCTCCACCATCACGGGATCACGTACAAGAATTTCGACGAGGTCGCGCTCTACGAACCGTACGGCCCGGTGATCCTCGCGCGCGATCTTTCGAGCGCGCAGGTCGCGCGGCTCGCCGAGGCCGAGGACGGTCTTCCGGGCCTCGATCTCGAGGCGCAGCCGGTCCGCGATTATCCGTATCGCAGCGTCGGATCGCATTTCTTCGGATACGTCGGCGAGATCACCGAAGACGAATACCGCGATCTCAAATCGCGCGGGTACGGCCCGAACGACGTCATCGGCAAGGACGGCCTCGAAGAGCACTACGACCGCTACCTTCGCGGCGTCCCGGGCGGCGATCAGATCGAAGTCAACGCGCAGGGACAGGTGGTGCGGCGGCTCGGGCCGGTCGACCCGATCCCGGGGAACCGTCTCTCGCTCTCGGTCGACTGGCGGCTGCAGAAGATCGCGGAGACCGCGCTGCGCAAACAGCTCGCGATCACGGGCAAGCTGCGCGGCCGCAGGCTCGGCGGCGCCGTCGTCGTGATCGATCCGCGCGACGGCGGCATCCTCGCGCTCGCGTCGTATCCGAACTTCGATCCCAACGACTTCACGAACGGTATCTCGGAGAAGCAGTACGCACACTATCTGAACGACGCGCTGCATCCGCTCTACGACCGTGCGATCGCGGCCGCGACGCCGACCGGCTCGACGTTCAAGATGGTGACGGGTTCGGGCGCGATCACGTCCGGCGTCATCGGGAAAGATCAAGTCCTGTACGATTCGGGTTCGTGGGAATGTCACGGCGCGCTCTTTCGCGACATCGCGTCGGGCGGTCTCGGGACGACGGACTTCGTGCACGCGCTCGCCGCGTCGTCGGACGGCTACTTCTACCAGCTCGGCGATCGCTTAGGTCATAAACGTCTGCGTTATTGGGCCTTGCAGTACGGGCTCTCGAAGGAGCTCGGCATCGACATCCCGGGCGAATACGCGGGCAACTGGCCGACGAACGCGTGGTCGATGAAGGTGTACGGCTTGCCGCTCGAGCCGAGCGACGTGTGCCAGCTCGCGATCGGTCAGGGCGCGATGCAAGCCACGCCGCTGCAGATGGCCGACGTGACCGCGACCGTCGTCAACGGCGGCACGCTCTTCCGGCCGCACTTCGTCGAATCGGTCAGCGGCCCGGACGGCCGCATCATCAAGCGCTTCGATCACGAGATCATCCGGCACGTGCCCGTCACGCAAGAGGCGCTGCGCGAGGTACGCCAAGGCATGGACGAGGTGACCCAGCCGTTCGGCACGGCGTACGGTGAGGACGTGCCGGGCGTGCCGTACGGCGGCAAGACGGGGACCGCCGAGACGGGCGGCGGCGCCGGGCCGAACACGACGTGGTTCGTCGCGTACGCGCCGTCGCAGCATCCCAAACTCGCGATGGCCGTGCTCATGGAACAGTCCGGCGGCTACGGCGCCAACACCGCCGCGCCCGTCGCCCGCGCGATCATCGCCGGATACTTCCACAAGAAGCTGCCGCAGTAGCGATACCGTATGAGTGGTGCGTCGGAGCCGGGCGCGGTAAATCGAAGCGGCGGCGCCTCGGTCATTCGATGTGTCGGCGCGGATGACGATACGAGCGATCGCGCTCGAAATCGCCGGCATCGCGGTGCTCGACGGCGCTGACGTCGTTACGCCGGTAGGGCCGACCGCGACGATCATTTTTGCTCGCGTGCGCGACGAAGCGGCTATCCCATGCAACGCTCGTCTCACCTATCACATCGTCGTCAGCGCGAGCGTCGACGGGAAGGTCACGCGTAATCGATTCGCCGCGTCCGACGACGGCGTTCTCGCATCACTCGACGTCGCGCGCTCGGGCGACGACGAGCTGGCGCATCCGCCGAGCGCACGGGACGAACGTTGCGATCGGTCCGACGCTCGGCAACGGCGGCTCCGGAGAGACCCAGACGGGCGTTCCGAACCGATCGAGCGAGGTGATGACGCAAAAGCTCTCTCACGACGGGCCGCCTCGACAACGGCTCGGCGTACCGCGACTCACGCCGACGTACGGCTTCGGGCTGCGCGTCCGGCGACCGGCGGCATCGCCCGAACCCTTCGAGAGCCGGCAAGGGTCGTCCCGACTGCGCACGGTCGGTGCGACGTCGTCGTCGTACGTCCGTGATTACGATGTCGAGCCGATCGGAACGGAACGCATCGAAGGCCGTGATCTCTTTCATTTGCGGCTCGTCCCGCGACGCGCACCCGCGCGCTACCGATCGCGCGAGGCGTGGGTCGACGTCCGAACGTACGACGTGGTACAAATCGAGACGGACGGGAATTTCGTCGCGGGTCCGCCGACGCGTTCGCCTCGGCGCATCACGTATCGTGACGTCGCGGGCTGTCGCGTCATCGATTCGGAACTCGCTCTCACCCCAATCGATGACGGTCGCGGCCGCGTGGACGAGAAAACGACCGTCGCGTTCGAATATACGACGGAGCGGTCTTCGGAAGCGCGTTTCGCGGTTTCGGCGACCGCTCTCGAGCGACGATCTCGAGGAGCCTGCCGAGTGACGGCGGTTCGGGCGGCGCGTACAAGACACCGGCCCGCAAGGGCGAAGAGCGTACGATGGCCATAGCGAGCTCGTCGCCTTCCGTTCGTTTCTCCGCCGCGGCCTCGCGGCTCTCCGCGGAGGACGCGTTCGCGTCGCTCGCGCGGGCGCGCGAGCTCGAAGCGCAGGGGCACGACGTCGTCCATCTCGAGGTGGGCGAACCGGATTTCGAGACGCCCGCGCACGTGAAGGCCGCCGGCATCGCGGCGATCGAAGCGGATCAGACGCACTACGCGCCGTCGCTCGGGATCGCACCGCTGCGCGAAGCGATCGCGGAGTACGCGTCGCGCTTTCGTTCCGTCGCGCCGTACGCGCGAGAGAACGTCGTCGTCAGCCCCGGGCTCAAGCCGCTCGTGTGGAACGTGATGGCGGCGTTGCTCGATCCCGGCGACGAAGTGGTCTTCGCCGATCCCGCGTATCCGTCGTATCCCGGCGCCGCGCGCTATCTGCAGGCGAGTGCGGTGCCGATCCGGCTGCTCGAAGCGACGGACTTTCGGCTCGATCTCGACGAACTCGATGCGAAGATGAGCGCGCGCACGAAGCTCCTCATCCTCAACTCGCCGCAGAATCCGACGGGCGGCGTGCTCACGCGCCCCGATCTCGAACGGATCGCCGAGCTCGCGATCCGGCACGACGTGCTCGTCGTCTCCGATGAGATTTACTGCCGTACCATCTACACGGGCGCGCCGTTCTCGATCGCCTCGCTCGACGGCATGCGCGAGCGCACGATCATCCTCGACGGATTCTCGAAAGCCTATGCGATGACGGGCTGGCGCCTCGGGTACGGCGTGATGCCGGCCGCGATCGCGCGCGTCGTCGGGCTCGTCGGGCAGAACACGTATTCGTGCGTCGCGCCGTTCGTGCAGCTCGCCGGGATCGAGGCGCTGCACGGCCCGGACGACGGCGTGCGCGCGATGGTCGAGCAGTTCCGCATTCGCCGCGATGCGATCGTCGCCGGGTTGAACGCGATCCCGGGCGTGACGTGCCGCGTTCCCGACGGCGCCTTCTACGCGTTTCCGAACGTCTCGCAGATCACGACGGACGATCGAGCGCTCGCGTCGTTCCTGCTCGAAGAAGCGCACGTCGCGTGCATCGGCGGTTCCGGATTCGGTGCCGCCGGCCGAGGCTATCTGCGCTTCTCGTACGCGAACTCGCTCGAACGCATCTCCGAAGCGCTCGGGCGCATCGCGAAGGCCTTGCCGGCATTCCGTCGCTCGTAACGTTTCGTCCGCGTATCGTTCTCGAGCGGCGGGCGATGCGTTCGCGGTGCGGCGGCCGACGGCCGACGGCGACGCGTTGCGGCGGCCGATCGTGAGGGCCGGCGCCTGACCCTGCCGTACGAGCCGGATCCGCACGGCCGCGCGGCGCGCGCGAAGACCGAACCGCGTCGCGGCGCCGAGCAACGAGCGACGCGCATCGCGTTCTTCGTCACCGGCTTCGCGAGCGCGGCGTGGGCCGCGCTCGTGCCGTTCGTGAAGGTGCGCGCGAGCGTCGACGACGGCCGCCTCGGCCTCTTGCTGCTCTGCCTCGGGATCGGCTCGATCGTGACGATGCCGTTCTCCGGCGCGCTCACCGCGCGCTTCGGCTGCCGCCGGGTGATCGCCGCCGGTGCGCTCGCCTTCGCCGCGACGCTGCCGCTCCTCGCGACGCTCTCGAGTCTCGCGTCGCTCGCCGCCGCGCTCATGCTCTTCGGCGCCGGCATCGGGGCGGTCGACATCGCGATGAACGTCCAGGCGATCGTCGTCGAGCGTGCGAGCGGCCGCGCGATGATGTCGGGATTTCACGGACTCTTCAGCGTCGGCGGGATCGCCGGGGCGGGCGGCATGGCCGCGCTTCTGAGCTTCGGCCTCTCGCCCGGCGCGGCCGCGAGTTGCGCGGCGTCGCTGATCATCGCTGCGCTCGCGTTCGCTTCGCCCGGTCTCGTCCCGTACGGCAGCACGAACGACGGACCGGCCTTAGCGCTGCCGCACGGGATCGTCGTCGTCATCGGACTGCTCTGCTTCGTCCTCTTCTTGACGGAGGGAGCGGTCTTGGATTGGAGCGCCGTCTTCCTGACGACGATCAAGCACGTCCCCGCGTCGTACGCCGGCCTCGGCTACGCCGTGTTCGCGGCGACGATGACGGTGGGCCGGCTCGGCGGCGATCGGATCGTGCACCGCTTCGGCAGCGAACGCGTCCTTACGGCGGGCGGGCTCTGTGCGGCGTTGGGCTTCTCCGTCGCCGCCGCGGTGCCGTCGCCCGTCGCGAGCCTGATCGGGTTCGCGCTCGTCGGGATCGGGTGTTCGAATATCGTGCCGCTGCTCTTCAGCGCGGTCGGCCGTCAGCGAGAGATGGCGGAGAACGTCGCCGTTCCGGCCGTCACGACGATCGGCTACGCGGGCATCCTCGCGGGCCCCGCGGCGATCGGCTTCGTCGCGCAGGCGACGAGCCTGCCGATCTGCTTCGCGATCCTCGCGTGCATGCTCGCGGCGGTCTCGCAGAGCGGCCGGCTGTTGCGCGCGACGTTACGCCCGTGAACGCTCGGGCGTGCGCGATCCCCCGCTGCGGCTAGGACCGCGTCAGCCTCATCGCCCGCTTCATATCGGCGAGCGTACGCGACGCGACGTCGCGCGCGCGTTCGGCGCCGCGCGCGAGGATCGGCTCGACGCCGCTCTCGACGACGTCGCGCCGCCGCTCGCGGACCGGCGCGAGATACGCGTTCATGCGCTCCGCGAGCTCGCCCTTACACGAGACGCAACCGAGTTCGCCCGTGCGGCACTCCTGCGCGATGACGGGCGTGCGCGCGGCGTTGACGATGCCGTGCAGCGCGAAGACGGGGCAGATCTCCGGACGGCCCGGGTCGTTGCGACGGATCTTGAGCGGATCGGTCACCATCGAACGGATCTTTTTCGTCGTCGCATCGGTATCGTCGGCGATATCGATCGTGTTGCCGTACGACTTCGACATCTTCCGGCCGTCGAGGCCCGGCACGTCGGGGAATTCGGCGAGCGTGGCCTGCGGTTCGACGAGCGTCGGGCCGTACAGATTATTGAAGCGCCGTACGATCTCGCGCCCGAGCTCCAGATGCGAGAGCTGGTCCTTGCCGACGGGCACGCGCGTCGCGCGCATCGAGGCGATGTCGCAGAGCTGCATGAGCGGGTAGCCGAGAAAGCCGTACGTCGCGATCTCGCCGCCGAGCGCCGCGATCTGATCTTTGAACGTCGGCACGCGCTGCAGCCATGCGATCGGTACGATCATCGAGAGCAGCAGATGCATCTCGGCGATCTGCGGGACGTCCGATTGCACGTAGATCGTCGCGCGTTCCGGATCGACGCCGGCCGCGAGCCAATCGACGACCATCTCGCGAACGTTGCTCGCGATCGTCTCCGTGCGTTCGTACGCCGTCGTCAGCGCGTGAAGGTCGGCGACTTCGAAGAACGCCTCGTCGTTCGTGCTGTACGCGACCCATTGCGAGAGCGCGCCGAGCAGATGACCGAGATGCAGACGCCCCGTCGGACGCATGCCGGACATGATTCGCTTCGACGTCGGAGAGGCGTGCGGCTCGGACACGTCGGCGCGCCTTGTCTTTCGCGGCGACGGCGACCTGCCGCTGCGTTCGTCCGTCGAGACTACGCCGGATCGCGGACCTCAATACGCGAGGCGCATGCCGCCGCGTTCGACGGCGTTCGCGAATTTCGCGCGGACGAACGCTTTCGCACCGTCGACCGCCTCGTCGAGCGGCCGGCCCGCGGCGAGTCCGACCGCGAGTGACGCGGCGAGCAGGCAACCCGTCCCGCGCATCGTGCCGGCGAGGCGCTCGCCGTCGAAGTGCTTCGTCGCATCCGCTTCGACGAGCACGTCGATCGCCCGGCCTGCGAGATGGCCGCCCTTGACGAGAACGGCCCGGGCGCCCGTCGCCACGAGCCGCGTGCCCGCGCGCGTCATACCGTCGAGATCGTCGACCGCGACGCCCGCGAGCACCGACGCCTCGCGCAGGTTCGGCGTGACGACCGTGACGTGCGGCAGCAAACGCGCGACGATCGCGCGCACGACGCCGTCGTCCGCGAACGAACCGCCCGCGCTCGCCGCGAGCACCGGGTCGTACACGACCGGCACGCGTGCGTCGCGTAGGTGCGCCGCGATCGCTTCGATCGTCGCGACGTCGGCGAGCGCGCCGATCCGATACGCGGCGATCTCGGCGCTCGCGAGCCCCGCGAGCTGCGCCGCGACGAGCTCGGGCGAGACCGGTTCGAGCGCGAGGACGCCGCGGCGCGATTGGGCGGAGACCGCCGCGACGACCGTCACCTGCGCGGCACCGCATTCGCGGAGCGCGAGCGCATCGAGACCGACCCCGGCCGCGTTCCACGGATCGGTCGTCCCGATGCTGCAGACGACGGGCCGCCGCTCCGTCACGGCGCGCGCTCGCATTCGGCGCGTCGCCCGCCTCCGCGCGCGTCGCATCGCAGCCGCATCGCGATGCGTTCGCCGCGAAGCGCGCGTGCGTTCGCGCGACGGAGCACGCGTCCGTCCGCGCTGCGAGACGGGCGCTCGTCCGCGCCGCGATGC
>CAZZZK010000059.1:0-11181 GCA_964658555.1 Vulcanimicrobiota bacterium
GGCGGCACGAGCGACGCCGACGAGAACGGCTTCGAAGACGCGCTCGTCCGGGACGTCGCCGCCGGGCGCAGCGTGACCGTCGCCGATCTCACGTTCCTCGAAGGCGAACCGGGCCCGCAGCAGCGCGAGCTCACGCAGGCGCTCGTCGCGCGCGGCGTCGCGGGGAAGCTCGACGGCTTCGCGTCGTGGAACACGGATGCGAATACCGTCGGGACCTCGCTCGCCGCGGCGATCGCGGCGGGCGCGGGCAGGCGCGCGGGGCGCTTCGACGCCCGCGCGCTCGCCGCGTTCCTCCTCGACCGGTACGTCGACGATTACGCCTTCCATCAATTCGTTCGGCCCGCGCTCAATCGCACGTTGCGCGAAAGCGGCGTCGATACGACGCTGCTGCTGCCCGAGATCGCGCGCGAGGCGGCGTCGCAGAATCGCGGCGATCTCTGGCCCTACGCGGTCGACCTGCTCGCGAAGATCTTCCCGCAATACGGCGACGGCGGCCTCACGATCACGCTGCCGTGGAGCCGCACGTTCGAGACGCAGATCGACGTTCGGCTACGGGCGCCTGCCGCGGCGCGGCGCACGTAACGCGTAGACGAGGGCGAGCGCGGCGTTGAACGGCATCGGGCCGAGCGTCTTCCACGTCGCGACGACGTTGCCGCGCGTGATCTCGACGAGCGGGAGCAGGACCGCGAACGCCTGGTCGAGCGCGATCAGCCACAGCAGCATCCGGTAGCGCCGCAGGTCGTACAGCAGGAGCACGTAGAGCAGCGTGACGACGAGATATTCGCCGCCCGCGATCGTCGTGAGCGCGGGATCCTTCGTCGGCACGTCGAGCAGCGGGCCGAGCAGCTGCTGGAAGAAGAGCGTCAGGATCACGACGGTAAGATCCACGCATCCGCCGATCGCGATCGCGACGCGCAGGAGCGAGATTCGCGAGAGCGCCGTCACGCCGGCTCCGGGAACATCCCCATCGCGTGATAGCCCGCATCGACGAAGTGCACGTCGGCGGTGATCGCGGCGGAGAGATCGGAGGCGAGGTAGACGGCCGTCTTGCCGACGTCTTCCGCCGTCACGTTGCGGCGCAGCGGAGCGGCTGACGAGACGCGATCGAGCATCTTACGGAAATCTTTGACCTGGCGCGAACTCGCGGTCGAGATCGGCCCCGCGGAGATCGCGTTGACGCGGATCGCGCGGTCGCCGAGATCGAAGGCGAGATACCGCACGATCGATTCGAGCGCGGCCTTCACGATGCCGGCGACGTTGTAATTCGGCACGATCGCCGTCGATCCCAGATACGTGAGCGCCATGACGCTCGCACCGTCCGCGAGTTCCCGTTCGAGCGCGTTGACGAGCGCGATCAGCGAGAACGCGGAAACGTCCGCCGCGAGCGCGAACCCGGCGCGCGTGGTCGTGTAGACCTTGCCCGCGAGATCTTCCTTATTTACGAACGCGATCGAGTGGACGAGGGTATCGAGGCGGCCGTACTCGCTGCGAACGCTCGCGGCGAGTGCGGCGAGCGATTCGTCGGAGGCGACGTCGCACGGAAACGCGCGGCCGCCGAGTTCGCTCGCGAGTTTCTCGACCTCGCCGCGCACGCGCTCGCCCTGATACGTCAGCGCGATGCGCGCGCCGTGCGCGTGCAGTTCGCGCGCGATCCCCGTCGCGATACTCCAGCGGTTCGCGACGCCCGTCACGAGGGCGATCTTGTCGTGCAGAAACTCCATGTCGCGCACTAACGACCTCGACGCGTGCGGGCCCTGCTCCGCCGCGGCCGGACGCGCGCGACGCCTACGCGGAGAGAACGGGCGTCGTCGCGTGCACGGGGAGCGTCCCGTCGCGCAGACGTCCGCCGTCGCGCCCCGTCCGCACGGCGACGATCTCGGCCGCGATCGAGATCGCGGTCTCCTCGGGCGTGCGGGCGCCGATGTCGAGCCCGACGGGCGCGCTGATCCGGGCGAGATCGCGTTCGTCGAAGCCTTTGGCGCGAAGGAGCTCGATGCGGTTCGCATGCGTCCTGCGGCTGCCCATCGCGCCGATGAAGCCGGCCTTCGAACGCAGCGCCACGTCCAGCAGAGGGATGTCGAATTTCGCGTCGTGCGTGAGGATCACGAGGGCGGTCCGGGCGTCGAGCTCGCGGGCGGCGAGATACTCGTCGGGCCACGCGACGACGACGTCGTCGGCGTCCGGGATACGCGTCCGTGTCGCGAAGATCGGACGCGCGTCGACGACGACGACGCGATAGCCGAGGTACTTCCCGACGGTCGCCATCGCGCGCGAAAAATCGATCGCGCCGAAGATGAGCATCTCCGGTTTCGGCGCCCAGGTTTGGATGAAGACGCGGGCCGACGTTCCGATCGGCTCGCCGTCCGCGCCGAACGAACGCTCCGCCGTCTCGGCGACCGCGAGCAACGCGAGCGCTTCGCCCGCCGCCGCGCGATCGAGGCCGCTCGATCCGACCGATCCCGTGCTCGCATCCTCCGTGACGACGAGCTTCGCGCCCGCGTGCGGGCCGTCGAGGCGCGTGGCGAGCGCGATCGGTACGTCGCGTTCGAGCGCGCGCGCGACGCGCTCGTATTCGGCGATGCGGTCGAGCCGCTCGATAAAGACGTGGATCGTCCCGCCGCACGTCAGCCCGACTTCGACCGCCTGGCGATCGGAGATCCCGTACGAAACCGTCCGCGCCCGGCCGGTCGCGATGGCGTCGCGCGCCTCTTCGTAGACGGCCGCCTCGACGCAGCCGCCGCTCACCGAGCCCGCGATCTCGCCCCGCTCGTTAACGGCGAGGGCGCTGCCGGGATCGCGCGGGGCGGAGAACTCCACGCCGACGACGGTCGCGATCGCCACGGCCTGTCCGTCGCGGCGCCACGCGTCGATCGTATCGATGAGATCGAACACGGGCCGCCTACCAGATGCCGAGGAGAACCTTCGCGTCGTCGCTCGCCATCGTGCGGGGGTCCCACGGAGGCGTGAACGTTATCTCGACGCTCGCCTTCTCGACGCCGTCCATCGACCGCACCCTGGTCTCGACGGCTTCCTTGAACATCGGGCCGACGGGACACATCGGCGACGTCAGCGTCATCGTGACGAGTACGTCCTGATCGCGCTCGCCTTCGACCGCGACCCCGTACACCAGGCCGAGATCGATGATCCCCATGTGCAGCTCCGGGTCTTCGACCTCTTTGAGCGCTTCGCGAACTTGTTCTTGCGTCGGCATGTTTCCGAGAGTATCACGGAGCGGGGCCGCCAGGCGAATCTTTCCGATCCGGCACGGCCGCAGGAAGTAGTTCTTGGTTCATAGTACGTAGCGTCGTGGCTGCTCGAAAAATCGACCTACCCGCGTCGGACGTCGCGCCCGGCTCCGCGTCCGACCCCGGCATCGACCGCAGCCGGGCCGCCGAAGCGCCGAAGCGATCGCTGAAAATATCGACCGTCTCTCACACGCTCGAGGAGACGATCGCGGAACGGTTGCGATACTTCGCGTTTCGCGAACGGATCAGCGAGAGCGCCGTCATCGAATTCGCGCTGCGCGTCTTCTTCGAGGACGGGAACGATGCGGCGCTCGGCGAGAAGCTGCGCGCGTCCGGCGCGGCGCTCCGGCGCAAGAGTTGAACGTCGCGCACTCTCGGCCCTAGTTCTTCCGACGGCGGCCGGCGCCCGAACGCCGGAGCACGTCGCCGAGCTCCGCGTCGTCCGCGCTGAGCGCGAAGAACTCGCGCAGGGAGTGCTCGATTACCGAACTCTCGCTCACGCGCTGGAAGAAGGCGAACCGTTCGAGCCGCTCGGCGAGCGGGAGGCTGAGCGTATGCGAGACTTTGGCGACGGTGCTCTTGCGCGCGGGGGGTGCCGGAGCGTACTCCGGAGCGGCGGGCGCGACGGAATCGTCCGCGCCCTCGGCGGCTTTCTCTACGGAGTTCGCATCGTCGGAATATTTCACAGTGCGTATTACGTGGTCTTACATACTAGATAAAAATTAGATATCGTCTCGTCGCACCGCGGACCTGCACGGCCGCGAAACTCCGGCGGGCGCCGCTGTGGTTCTGGCGGGTCCGCACGATCTTCTCTCGGCCGGCCGACAAAGGGGTTACTCCACGAAGCGGCAAGTCGTTCTCGAAGAGGCGGGCGCCGGCCGCGATACGGCCGGTAATTAGGGAGTCGAAGAAGCATGTCAATGTGGGAACCGTTTACCGAGCGAGCGAGACGCAGCATCGTTCTCGCGCAAGAAGAAGCGCAGCGCCTAGGCAACAACTATATCGGCACCGAGCACATCCTGCTCGGTATCATCTCCGAGGGTGAGAGTCTCGCGGCCAAAGTGCTCGAGACGCTCGGCGTCAATCTCGCCAAGGTGCGCCAGGAAGTCGAAGCGATCGTCGGTCGCGGCGGCCAAACGGTGCAACAGGAGATGGTCTTCACGCCGCGCGCGAAGCGCGTGATCGAGCTCGCGTTCGAAGAGGCGCGGCAGCTCAATCACAACTACATCGGCACGGAGCATCTCCTCCTCGGGCTCATTCGCGAAGGCGAAGGCGTCGCCGCGCGCGTCCTGACGAATCTCGGCGTCGATCCGGCGAAGGTCCGCGTTCAGACGACGTCCCTGCTCGGAGCCGAGGGTCAGCCCGTCGCCCCGAAGGGCAAATCCAAGACGCCGACGCTCGACGCCTACGGTCGCGATCTCACCACGCTGGCCCGCGACAACAAGCTCGATCCGGTCATCGGCCGTGCGAACGAGATCGAACGCGTCATCCAGATATTGGCGCGACGCACGAAGAACAATCCGGCGCTCATCGGCGAGCCCGGCGTCGGGAAGACGGCGATCGCCGAGGGTCTCGCGCAGCGCGTCATCAAGGGCGAAGTCCCGGAGCCCTTGCGCGAGCGGCGCGTGATCACGCTCGATCTCGCCGGCCTCGTCGCGGGGACGAAGTATCGTGGCGAGTTCGAAGAGCGCATGAAGCGCGTGATGGACGAGATCCGCACGGCGGCGGGCGAGATCATCCTGTTCATCGACGAGCTGCACACGCTCGTCGGGGCGGGTGCCGCCGAAGGCGCGATCGACGCGAGCAACATCATCAAACCCGCGCTCGCGCGCGGCGAATTGCAGTGCATCGGTGCGACGACCCTCAACGAGTACCGCAAGCACATCGAAAAGGATAGCGCGCTCGAGCGCCGCTTCCAGCCGGTCATGGTCGGCGAGCCCTCGGTCGAAGAGACGATCGAGATCCTCAAGGGGCTGCGCGACCGGTACGAGGCGCACCATAAGGTCGTCATCACGGACGAGGCGCTCGCGGCCGCGGCGAAGCTCTCCGATCGCTATATCTCCGATCGTTTCTTGCCCGACAAGGCCGTCGATCTCATCGACGAAGCGAGCTCGCGCGTCCGCCTGCAGGCGACGCTCCCGCCGCCCGAAGTTCGCGAGATCGAGAATCAGATCCGCAAGGTGAAGACGGAGAAAGAGGCCGTCGTCAAGTCGCAAGAATTCGAAAAGGCGGCCGCGATCCGCGACCGCGAGGAGAAGCTGCGGCTCGAGAAAGCGCGTCTCGAACAAGAGTGGCAAGAGCGTAAGGCGCAGGGCGAAAAGACGCTCAAGGTCACGGAAGAGGACATCGCTCACATCGTCAGTGCCTGGACGCGCATCCCGGTCGCCAAACTCGCGCAGGCGGAGACGGCGAAGCTGCTCTCGATGAAGGAGCAGCTGCACGAGCGGGTGATCGGTCAGGACGAATCGATCGAAGTCGTCACGCGCGCGATCCGTCGCTCGCGGGCGGGCCTCAAGAATCCCAAGCGCCCGATCGGATCGTTCATCTTCCTCGGCCCGACGGGCGTCGGAAAGACCGAAGTCGCGCGTAGCCTCGCGGAGTATCTCTTCGACGATTCGGAATCGATGATTCGGATCGACATGTCGGAGTACATGGAGAAGTACGCCGTCTCGCGGCTCGTCGGCGCGCCGCCGGGATACGTCGGATATGAAGAGGGCGGTCAGCTGACGGAAGCGGTCCGTCGCCGTCCGTACTGCGTCATCTTGCTCGACGAGATCGAGAAGGCGCATCCCGACGTCTTCAACCTGCTGCTGCAGGTACTCGAGGACGGCCGGCTGACCGACTCTCAGGGTCGCGTCGTCGATTTCAAGAACGCCGTCATCATCATGACCTCGAACGTCGGTGCGGCCGGCATGCAGACGACGACGGAGATCGGCTTCCGGCCACAGCGGTCGAGCAACGAGATCGACACGGCCGCGTACGAACGTATGAAAGGCAAGGTCCTCGAGGAGGTCAAGCATACGTTCCGGCCCGAGTTCCTCAACCGCATCGACGAGATCGTCGTCTTCCATCAGCTCGATCGGGGCCAGATCGAACAGATCGTCGCGCTCGAACTCGATAAGGTCGTCCGCGAGGTGCGGGCGCAAGAGATGTACCTCGAGGTGGTCGAGGAAGCGAAGGCGCTACTCGCCCGCAAGGGATGGGATCCGCAGTTCGGCGCACGGCCGCTGCGGCGGGCGATCCAGCGCGAGGTCGAAGACGAGCTCGCGGAGCAACTGATCAAGGGCGTCTTCTCGTCGGGCGATCGCATCCTCGCCGAGATCGACCCCGACAATCCGGAGAAGCTGCGCTTCTCGAAGATCCCGTCGATGGGGCCGCCGGCGGCTCCGTCCCCGGAACTCACCGTCGGCGGCTGATCCCGGCCCCCGGGCGACCGGTAGGCGATGCCCGCGACGTCCGTCGCGGGCATCGCTCCGTTCCGCCGCATTTGGAGAACGATCCTGACCCCTTTCGCGACTTGGCGTGCCCGGCTTCCCGCTTCCATCGGTTCGTGGTTCGCCCGCGATCTCGTTCGCATCGCGCTCGAACTCGCCGCCGCCAAGCGCGTCGCGCTTCGCACGGTCGAAGATCTCAAGATCGAATCGCTCGTGAAAGATCCGCGCGGTCCGCGTGAGGTGACGATCGAATGGGGCGCGGGAACCGGCCCGCTCGCGCTACGGGCGGTCTGTTCGTGCGCCGGAAACGGCATCTGCGAGCACGTGATCGCGACGCTCGACACCGTTCGTTCGCAGACGGAACTCGACGAGTCGGAGCCCGCGGTCCCCGAGATCGATCTGAGCTGGCTGCCCGCGCCGCGGATCGACGGGCGCCAAGCGCGCGCGCGAAGCGTCTGGCCCGTTTTCACCTCGCCCGATAATCAGACGCTCGCGGCGACGCTCGTGCTCGACAGCCCGCGCCTGCGCGGTGCGGTTCGCGACGCCGCGGCGATCGCGGCGATGATGGATCAGACGCCGGTCGACGATTGGGACGAGCTCGATAGCGAGCTCCTGCGCGACGAAGCGGTGCAGGAAGCGTTCGCCGGACGAACGCTGCCCAAGGCGCTCGCCCGGGCGCTCTTCCGGCTCGCGCGCCATCCCCGGCTGCGTTTCGACGCGGAGCCGGCGCTCGGGCGGCACCCCTCGGAGCTCCCGGAATTCCGCGTCGACCTGCGCGGCGTCAGCCTGCGCGCCGCCCGCTACGGCGCGGCGTTCAGCCCCGTCTTCCAAGGCGCCGACGGCTCGAAGATCGCCGCCAAAGAAGTGCTCGTGCTCGACGGGCCGCCCGTCTGGATCGCGACGCGCGAGGTCGTCTACCTCACCGACGGCACGTTCGACGTGAAGAAGACGATCGCGGCGGCGCGCTCCCTCAACGGCGCGAGCGAGAGCGGACCGCCGCTGACGCCGCGCACGATCGCGCGCGTCGCGCCGTTCCTGACGCCGGAAGACCGCGGCGCGCTCGGCATCGTCGACGCGAAGCGGCCCTCGGGCGAGATCGCGCTCGGCTGGACGAGCGGCGCGCTCGTCGCGAACCTCACGTTCATCGATCGCGAGACCGACGCGCGCGCGCCGTATACGGTGCTCGGCGCGATCAGCCCGCACGGCAAGGGCTTCGTCCGCTTTCCGGGCGAGCTCGCGGCGATGCTGCGCGCCCGGCTCCTGGAAGCGGGCTTCGTGCCGCGTTCGAGCGACGGCTTCGCCCTGCACGGCACCGACCGCGCGGCCGCCTTCGTGCGCGAGACGCTCCCGCTCTGGGACGATCTCGACCGGCGGCTCGATCCGGGCCTGACCGACCTCGTGCGCGGGGAGGTCGAGCTCGACATCAACGTCGTCGCCGAGCGTTCGGGCGAAGATTCCGACTGGTTCGAACTCAAGGTCGACGTCTTCGTCGGCGGTTCGAGCGAGGCGCTCTCGCCGAAGGAACTCGCGGCGCTGCTCTCGTCGAGCGGCCGCTACGCGGAAGTGCGCGGGAAGCTCGTCGACGTCGAGAAACTGCGCGCGCGCAACGAACTGATCACCGATCTCGCGGAGCGGCGCCGCAGCGGCCTCGCCGCGCTGCTCGCGCTGCGCGACGAACTGCACGAGAATTTCGGGAGCGTCTCGCTGCCGCCCGAGGTCGAGAAGATGCGCGAGAAGCTGCGCGACTTCAACGGCATCGCGGCCGTCGAGGCGCCGGAGCTCACCGGCGGCTCGCTGCGCGGCTACCAGCAGCGCGGCCTCGACTTCCTCGCCTATCTCTCGGAGTTCGGCTTCGGCGGCATCTTAGCCGACGAGATGGGCCTCGGGAAGACGATCCAGGTCGTCAGCTACCTGCTGCGCCGAAAGCAGATCGACGGCCCCTCGCCGTCGCTCGTGATCGCGCCGACCTCGGTGACGCACACGTGGCAAAACGAACTCCAACGCTTCGCGCCCGATCTGCGGACGCTGCGGCTGCATTCCGGCAGCGAACGCGCGGCGCGCTACGACGAGATCCCGAACGCCGACGTCGTGATCACGTCCTACGCGCTCGCGCGGCTCGACGCGCAGCAGCTCTCGCAGTTCAACTTTCGCGCGCTGATCTTGGACGAGGCGCAGAACGCGAAGAACCCGTCATCGCAGATCGCGCGCGTCGTGCGCGGACTGCACGCCGAGCATCGCCTCGCCCTCACGGGCACGCCCGTCGAGAACTCGCTGCGCGATCTCTGGGCGATCTTCGCCTTCGTCGAACCCGGGCTGCTCGGGACGGAGAGCTCGTTCCGCAAACGCTTCGAGATCCCGATCGCGGAGAACGATCCCGTCGCGGCCGCGACACTGCGCTCGCGGTTGGAACCGTTCTTATTACGGCGAACCAAGGAAGACGTCGCGCCCGAACTTCCCGATCGGACCGAAGTCTCGCTCGCGTGCGATCTCTCGCCGCTGCAGCGGCGGCTCTATCGCGGCGTCGCCGAAGCGGCGCGGCGCGACGTCTTCGCCGTCGTCGAGGAGCAGGGCCTCGAACACGCGACCGTGCACGTGCTCGCCGCGCTGACGCGGCTGCGCCAGATCTGCGCCCATCCGGGATTGCTGTTCGACGAGTACAAGAACGAGCCCGACGCGTCGTCGAAATTCGAAGCGTTCCTCGAGACGGTCGAGGAGATACTTTCGGGCGGTCATCGCGTGCTCGTCTTCAGCGCGTTCACGTCGATGCTGCGTTTGATGCGCGCCGAGTTCGATCGGCGCGGCACGACGTACGGCTATCTCGACGGGTCGACGAAGGATAAGGATCGTCAGGACGAGGTCGCGCGCTTCATGGATCCCGACGGCCCGCCGATCTTCCTGTGCTCGCTCAAGGCGGGCGGCGTCGGCTTAACGCTGACGGCCGCGGATTACGTCGTGCTCTACGATCCGTGGTGGAACCCCGCCGTCGAACGGCAGGCGATCGATCGCACCCATCGCATCGGGCAGCATCGCGCCGTCACGGCGTACCGCCTCGTGACGAGCGGTACCGTCGAAGAAAAGATTCGCGCGCTCGCGGAACGCAAGTCGAGTCTCTCGAAGAACATCATCAAAGCCGATGGTGCGCTCGCGAAATCGCTCACGCGTGAAGACCTCGAACTGCTGCTCGCGGATCCGGAGTGACGCGCGCGTCAGCGTAGGCGCGGGCCCCAGCCCGAAAGCGCGGGGTCGGTTTTCGGCATGCGGATCGTGGTCGGAAGTTGGTCCGGGCGTTTGTCGGTCGAATGTGGGACGATCACGTCGTTCTCCTCGGGGCGGTGTGTGATACGCACGCATGTAGCGTCCGGATATCGCCGATGTTTCGCGGTTCGATCCGCGTGAACGGAGACCGCATTCGGCCGGCCGATTCGAGCGATCGCGAGAAGACGCCGAAGATCGCCCTGCTGCTGCGTCTCCTCACCGCGCTCGACGAGGGACGGCACTCGTTCGAATCGCTTAAGGACCGTATCGATTCGGAGCATCCGCCGAGCACGCGGAGCCTGCGGCGCTACCTCGCGACGCTCGCGGAAGCGGGCTTTCCGTGGCGCTACGACCGCGCCTCGGGGACCTACGGCTTCGACGCCGGATACTCGCTGCGCCGGCTCGAGCTCTCGGGGAACGAGCTCTTCGGGCTGCTCGCGCTGCGCGGCATCGCGACATCGCTCGGCGGCAACATCGGCGCCTCGATCGACGAGGTCGCTCAGAAGTTAACGAGCGTCGCGGGCGCCGGGACGACGCGTGCGGGTGCGAAGCCCTCGATGCGCGTGCACCTCGCCGATCCCCATCTCGACGGCGAACGCAGCGCGAATTTCGAGGTGCTGCAGAAGGCGCAGCGCGATCGGCAGAGCGTGCGCTTCGCGTACGTCGATAAATCCGATAAGCGATCGCAGCGCCACGTCGACGTGTACGGCTTCGTCGTCTCCGGCGGCCGCGTCTACGCGGTGGCGTTCGATCGCGGGCGCGGCGCGAAACGCGTCTTCGCGCTCGATAACGTCAGCGACGTCAAGATCGCTCCGCAGCGGTACAGCATCCCGGACGATTTCGATCTCGAAGCGTTCGCGGCGCGCTCGGTCAGCGGCATCATGGATTCGGGCGCGTCGACGCGCGTCGCGATGCGCTTCTCGCCCGTCGTCGCGCGCGCCGCGCGCGCCGATCGCGTCGTGGCCGAGCGGACGATGACCGATCTTCCCGGCGGCGGCGTGGAGATCGCCTACGTCGTCTCCGATCCGGGCGAGTTCGTACGCTGGGCGATGAAGTGGGGCGCGGAAGCCGAGATCACGGCGCCCCCCGAGGTGCGCGCGGCGGCCGTCTCGCTCGCCCGCGAGATCGTCGCGCGATACGCGGAAACGGATCCGCCGCCGGACGCGTAATAGGGATACCATGGCCGCGCCTCGCTTCTCGTTCGCCCTGCTCGCCGCGTTCCTCGTCGTCGCCGCTCCCGGGATCGT
>CAZZZK010000060.1:0-11155 GCA_964658555.1 Vulcanimicrobiota bacterium
GGCCGCGCTCGCCGCCGCGCTACCGATGAAGACGAACGGGAGCGTCTCGTCCGCGCCGTGCCAGACGGGGACGGCCGTATCGGCGATGAGCGGCGCCGTGTAGGTGCACAGCCCGAGCGCGAAGCACGCCGCGAGCCCCTCCCAGAGCCGGGCGAGGCCCGGCGCGATGCCCGCGAACTCGCTCGCGAGCGCGAGCGTGGTGAAGCCGCCGAACGCAGAAAGGATCCACGTCCCCATGCTCATCGGCGACGACGGCTTGAAGACGCGCAGCATGTGATGGAAGCGCTTGGGATCGTGCAGATCCTTGATCAGCAGGTACGGGCTCACGAACGTGCCGATCGCCGCGCCGATCAGGGCCCGCCGGGCGAGGACGTCGTTTCCGCGCGTGCGCGCCGCGAACGCGAGCAGCGACGATCCGCCGGCGAGGCCGCCCGCGAAGAGATACGCCGGGATATCGTCGCTCCACACGGGCGGCTTGAGGATCGGCCGCCCGTAGTAGGACTGCCCCGTGCCGCCCGCGATCGCGATCTTCCCGCTCTCGCCCGTGCCGCGGGTGCCCTCGCCCGTCCGGCGCGTCGCGGAGCCGTTCACGCCCGACCGCCGTACGACGTCGCGAAGACGAGCGCTCCGAGCGCGAGCGCGGCGTACGCGGCGTGCGCGTACATCTTCTTGAGATCGCGCGTCGTGACGAGGGGGTCCGGCGGCATCCCGTAGAGCTCCGGCTTGTCGAGCAGCAGGAAGAACGCGCCGAAGCCGCCGACGCCGTCGTCCGGGTCCGCGCCGTAGAGATTCGCGCCGGCGAAGTCCGTCGATACCGCCGCGAGTCGCTTCGCGGCGCGTTCGCGCAGCTCGTCGAGCTCGCCGAATTGGATCGATTCCGTCGGGCACGCCTTCGAACACGCGGGCTGTTCGCCGCTCTTGAGGCGGTCGTAGCACATCGTGCACTTGCCGACGTGACCGCCGTGCGCCCGCGTGTCGATGACGCCGAACGGGCAGGCCGGGACGCAGTAGCCGCAGCCGTTGCAGATCTCGTCCTGGACGACGACGGTGCCGAATTCGGTGCGGAAGAGCGCCCCCGTCGGGCAGACGTCCAGACACGCGGCGCTCGTGCAGTGCTTGCACACGTCCGATTCCATCAGCCAGCGTTCCGTGCGGTCGTACTGGACGTTCGGTGCGTCCGCGGCGCGGCCGATCTGCTCGACGAACGCCACGTGGCGCCACGTATCGCCGCCGAGCGTCCCCGTGTTGTCGTACGATTCGCCCGTGAACGTCATGCCGTCGGCGGGGATGTCGTTCCACTGCTTGCACGCGACCTCGCAGGCCTTGCAGCCGATGCAGAGCGTCGTGTCGGTGAAGAAGCCGACGCGCGGCTTCGCATCGCCGTCGTACGTCGCTTGGCTCGATCCCGCCGCGTCGTCGAACGGCCCGTCAGGCACCGAGCGTCTCCGGCGTCCGGGCGAGGCCGCTGCGATCGCGATACGACGCGACGAGTTCGGTGAGCGCGGCACCGCGCGGCCGCCGTCCGGCGCGGATGTCGACCGTCATCGCCTTCGTCCCCATGATGTGAACGTTCGGGTCCATCGCGATCGCGAGCAGTTCGTTCGCGCTGTCGCCCGTGCTGATACCCTCCCATCCCCAGTGATACGGCAGGCCGATCTGATGGATCGTCTTGCCGTCGCCGCGCAGCGGGACGATGCGTTCGGTCACGAGCACGCGCGCCTCGATGGCGTTGCGCGCCGTGACGAGCGTCGCCCAGCCGCCGTTGGTTAAGCCCCGAAGTTCCGCGAGCTCCGGACTGACCTCGCAGAACATCTCCGGCTGCAGTTCGGAGAGACGAGACGAGTGGCGGCTCATCCCGCCCGCCGTATGGTGCTCGGTGAGACGATAGGTCGTCGCGACGAACGGATAGACGTCGGCGCCGGGATCGTCGCCCGAGGGATGGTAACGGTTATCGGGCGCGTCGACTTGCAGCCGCGTCGGATTCGACTGTTCGCGGTACAGCAGGTTGCGCTGCGGCGATTCTTGCGGTTCGTAGTGCGCGGGCATCGGCGCGTCGATCGTGCCGCTCGGCGCGAAGAGCCACGCGACGCCGTCGCTCTGCATGATGAACGGATCGGTCCCCGCGAGCGCTTTCTCCGCTCTCGCGCCGTCGGGGGGCACGTAATCGGGCGGCGTATCGATCATGAAGTCGGGGACGTCCTCGCCCGTCCACTTCCTCGCGTCTTCGTCCCACCAAACATATTTCTTGCGTTCGCTCCACGGCTTCCCGCTCGGATCGGCGGACGCGCGATTGTAAAGGATGCGGCGATTCGCGGGCCACGCCCACGCCCATTCGGGCGCGACCCACGACTGGTCGGTGCCGGGCGTGCGGCGCGCCGTCTGATTGACGTCGTCCGCGTAGCAGCCGCAGTAGATCCAGCAGCCGCAGGTCGTCGACCCGTCCGCCTTCAGTTCCGTGTACGCGGAGAGGGCGTTCCCGCTCGCGTCGTAGCCGTTGATCTCGCGCAGGACCGCCTCGGCGTCGGGTTCCGCGATCTCGCCTTCGGTCGGGTAGTCCCATGCGAGCGCGCGGATGCCCGCATCGATCGGATCGGTCGACGTCGCGAGGCGTTCCTTGATAATGCGGCCGAGATGGTAGTAGAACCACAACTCCGATCGGACGTCCGCCTTGGGCTCGACGGCTTGGTGATGCCACTGCAGCAGGCGCTGCGTGTTCGTGAACGAGCCGCTCTTCTCGGTGTGCGCGGCCGCGGGGAAGAAGAAGACCTCGGTCGCGATCTCCTCCGTTTTGAGCTCGCCCGTCTCGATCTCGGGGCCGTTCTTCCACCACGTCGCGGATTCGATCTCGACGAGATCGCGCACCACGAGCCAGTCGAGCTTCGCCATCGCCATGCGCTGCAGATTGCCGTTCGCCGAACCGATCGCCGGATTCTCGCCGACGAGGAAGTAGCCGCGAACCTTCCCGTCGAGCATCTCGCGCGTCGTCGTGAACGTCGAATGGTCGCCCGTGATGCGCGGGAGATGGCCGAAGCCGTACTCGTTCTCGGCGGTCGCGTTCTCGCCGTAGTACGCCTTGAGCAGGCTGACGACGTAGGCATCGAGATGGCCCCAGAAGCCGGCTTGCGATTCGTCCTGACGGATGAACGTCGCGAGGTCGGGATGGTGGTCCGCCTCCGGCATCGGGAGATAGCCGGGCAGATTGTTGAACAGCGTCGGGATATCGGTCGAGCCCTGGATCGACGCGTGGCCGCGGAGGGCGAGGATGCCGCCGCCCGGACGGCCGATGTTGCCGAGCAGCAATTGCACGATCGCGGCCGCGCGGATGTACTGTACGCCGACGATGTGGTGCGTCCAGCCGACCGCGTACGCCATCGCGGTCGTGCGCTCGCGGCCGGAGTTCTCGCAGAGCGTCTCTGCGACGCCGAGGAATTGCTCGACCGAGATGCCGCAGATATCGGCGACCATTTCGGGCGTGTAGCGCTTGTAGTGTCTCTTGAGCAGTTGATAGACGCAGAACGGATCCTGGAGCGTCTCGTCGCGGAACGGCGCCTTGCCGCCCATCAGCGACGCGCCCGCTTCGAGGTTTTTCGGCCCGGCGGCCGACTGCGGCGCCATCCCCTTGTACTGCCACGTCGCGTTGTCGTAGGTCTTCGTTTCGGGATCGTAGCCCGAGAAGAGGCCGTCGAGATCTTCCGTGTCGCGGAACGTGTCGCAGACGATCGTCGCCGCGTTCGTGTAGGCGACGACGTACTCGCGAAAATCCCGCTCGTTCTCGAGGATGTAGCTGATCACGCCGCCGAGGAACGCGATATCGGTGCCGGCGCGGATCGGGACGTGCATCGTCGAGACGGCGCTCGTACGCGTGAAGCGCGGATCGACGTGGACGATTTTCGCGCCGCGTTCGCGCGCCTCCATCACCCATTGAAAGCCGACCGGATGGCACTCGGCCATGTTCGAGCCCATGATCAAGATGCAGTCGGCGTTCTGCAGATCTTGCTGGAAGGTCGTCGCGCCGCCGCGGCCGAGCGATGCCCCTAGACTAGGGACGGTGGAGCTGTGTCATATTCGCGCCTGATTCTCGACCGAGACGACCCCGAGCCCCGTGTAGAGCTTCTTCATGAGGTAGTTCTCTTCGTTATCGAGCGTCGCACCGCCGAGGCTCGCGATACCGAGCGTCCGATTGAGGATCCGCCCGGTGTCGTCCGTCGATTCCCACGTCGCGCGCCGCGCATCGATGACGCGGTCCGCGATCATCTCCATCGCGCGATCGAGCGGGAGATCTTCCCACTCCGTCGCGTACGGCGCGCGGTATTTCATCGTGTACACGCGGCCGGGGGCTTGGACGAACTGTTGGGTCGCGGCGCCCTTGGGGCAGAGATGTCCGCGCGAGATCGGGCTGTCCGGGTCGCCTTCGATCTGCGTGATCTCGCCGTCTTTGACGTAGATACGCTGACCGCACCCGACCGCGCAGTACGGGCAGATCGACCTGACGACGTCGTCGGCCTCGTCGAGCCGGCCGCGATGCGTCTTCGAGTAGCGCGTCCGAACGGACGCTCCGAGCCCGGCGCGGTCGCGGCCGAGCTGGCGCAGCAGCGCCCAGGGTGCGGAGGAAAGCAGGGTCCGAACGTTCACGAGATCCGATCTGCGGGCGAGGGGATGGGGCGCGGCCGCCGGGAGGCCGATTGCGAGCCTCGTGCCCGTTTCGACGACGTCTCTCGCGCGAACGTGCGACGCCTTGACGCGGGCGCGAGAGCGCGATACCCTAGGCGGGTTGTTTTCGGCGGCCGTTGAAATCGACGAGGCTCCGCGGAAGTAGCTCAGCGGTAGAGCATCGCCTTGCCAAGGCGAGGGTCGCGAGTTCGAATCTCGTCTTCCGCTCCATTCCAGCCGCGCGCCGAGCGCGGCTTTTTACGAGAAAGGCTTCGCGTTGAGCGCAGCTACGGTCAAACACCTCGATCCGACCCAAGTCGAGCTCGAAATCGCGCTCTCCGACGAAGAACTCGACGCGGCGCGAGAGCGAGCGTTTCGCGAACTCGCGAAGAACGTGAAGATCCCGGGATTCCGTCCCGGGAAGGTGCCGCGCCGGATCTTCGAAGCGCAGTACGGGACGCAGTCGATCGAGGAACGCGCGATGGACGCGGTCGTTCCGGGCGCGTATTCGAAGGCGCTCGAAGAGAACGATCTGAGCCCGGTCGATCACCCGCAGATGGAACTGCTGCCGATCGAGGAGGGCCGGCCGACCCGCGTTCGCGCGACGGTCGCCGTCCAGCCGAAGATCGAGCTGCACGACTACAAAGGATTCCGGCTCGTCTCCGGTTCGACCGCAATATCGGACGAGAACGTCAACGATGCGCTGCACGGCCTTCGTAAGGAAGCGGCGATCCTCGTCCCGGTCGATCGGCCGGTCGAGCTCGGCGACGTGCCGACGATCGATTTCGCGGGGAAGATCGACGGCGTCGCGTTCGAGGGCGGGACGGCGGAACACCAGCCGACCGAACTGATCGCCGATAACTTCATCCCGGGCTTCGCGCTCGGCATCGTCGGCATGACGGCCGGGCAGACGAAGGACGTCGACGCGCGGTTCCCCGAGGATTACGCGAATAAGGAGCTCGCCGGGAAGACGGCGGTCTTCACGATCACGGTCCACGAGAACAAGGTGCACGAGCTCGCCGAGATCGACGACGAGTTCGCGAAGCGCTTCGGCGGCGAATCCGCGACCGTCGACGGCTTGCGCGACGAGCTGCGGAACCGGCTCGAAGCGAACGCGCGGCTCGCCCAGCGTCGCGACCTGACGGGACAGGTCCTCGAGAAGCTCGTCGCGTCGTACGACTTCGCGCTTCCGAGCGTGATGGTCGAGCGCGAGATCGACGGCCTCGTCGGCGAGGCGAAGAATTACGTCGAGCGAAACGGCCTCGTGTTCGACGATTGGCTGACGCAGCAGGAGAAGACGCAGGAGAGCCTTCGCGACGATTACCGCGTCGAAGCCGAGAAGCGCGTCCGGTCGTCGTTGCTGATCGAGGCCATCGCCAAGGCCGAGAACATCACCGCGACGAGCGCCGATATCGAGGCCGAGATCGCGCAGATGAGCGCGGAGTACGGCCAGCCGCGCGAAGCGATCCTCAAGATGCTGCAGGCGAATTTCAACGCGCTCGTCGACGGTATCGTCCGCACGAAAACGCTCGACTTCCTGATCGAATCGTCGAATGTGACCGAACGCTCGTCCGAAGCCGACCCGCCGGAGGCGGCATCGACCGAGGTCGTGGAGAACGCCTGACCGGTTCGTCTCGCTCGGGGACGGAGGTCGGCTGAAGCAACCAACGCAACTCGTGCGTAGTCATACTGCAAACCTGAGTCTGTTGGCATCGTAGGAGTACGTTTTGGGTCATCTGGTACCGATGGTCGTCGAGCAGAGCGCTCGCGGCGAACGCGCATTCGACATCTATTCGCGCCTGCTCAAGGAGCGGATCGTGTTCGTGAGCGGCGTCGTCGACGACGGCCTCGCCAACCTCGTCATCGCGCAGCTCCTCTTCCTCGAGCGCGAGGACGCCGACAAAGACATCGATATGTACATCAACAGCCCGGGCGGCAGCGTGACCGCAGGGCTCGCGATCTACGATACGATGCAGCTGGTCAAACCGCACGTCGCGACGATCTGCGCCGGCATGGCCGCCTCGATGGGCTCGATCCTGCTCACGGGCGGCGAGATCGGCAAGCGGTTCGCGCTGCCGCATTCGAAGATCCTCATCCACCAGCCGTGGGTGCAGCAGATCGGCGGCCAAGCGACCGACGTCGAGATCGCCGCGCGCGATCTCATCGCGACGCGCCGCATGCTCGCCGGCATCTACGAGACGACCACGAAGAAGCCGATCGAGACGATCCTCAAGGATATCGATCGCGATTACTACATGACCGCGGAAGACGCGAAGAATTACGGGTTGATCGATGACGTCTGGACCAAGGATATGCGCAGCGCCAGCCCCACTCCGGCGTAGCGAAAAGCAGAACGGTTAAGGATCGCGCGTGTTCCGATTTGGAGATGAGAAGGGTCAATTGAAGTGCAGCTTCTGCGGTAAGTCCCAGGAGCAGGTGCGCAAGTTGATCGCGGGTCCCGGCGTCTATATCTGCGACGAGTGCATCGAGCTCTGTAACGAGATCATCGAAGAAGAACTGTATAAGAACGTCGATGAGAACGTGCGGCTTCGGAATATCCCGAAGCCCAAAGAGATCAATCACATCCTCAATCAGTACGTGATCGGGCAGGAACGCGCGAAGAAATCGCTCGCGGTCGCGGTCTACAATCACTATAAACGCGTCAACGCGGGCGCGGCGTCGGACGACGTCGAGTTGCAGAAGAGCAACATCCTGCTCGTCGGCCCGACCGGCAGCGGGAAGACCTATCTCGCGCAGACGCTCGCCAAGATCCTCGACGTGCCGCTCGCGATGGCCGATGCGACGTCGCTGACCGAAGCCGGCTACGTCGGCGAAGACGTCGAGAATATTCTGCTCAAGCTCATCCAAGCCGCCGATTACGACGTGAAGCGTGCCGAGAAGGGCATCGTCTACATCGACGAGATCGATAAGATCGCGCGTAAGAGCGAGAATCCGTCGATCACGCGCGACGTGAGCGGCGAGGGCGTGCAGCAGGCGCTCCTCAAGATTCTCGAGGGCACGACGGCGAACGTGCCGCCGCAGGGCGGCCGCAAGCATCCCCATCAAGAGTTCATTCAGATCGATACGACCAACGTGCTGTTCATCTGCGGCGGCGCGTTCGACGGACTCGAGAAGATCATCGAAGGCCGCGTCGCGTCGAACGCGCTCGGCTTCCGGTCGATCCCCGAATCGAAGCGCGACGCGCGCGTGGGAAAGCTCCTCCAGCAACTGATGCCGGAAGATCTGCTGCGCTTCGGATTGATCCCGGAGTTCATCGGACGGCTGCCGATCGTGGTCACGCTCGACGCGCTCGACGAACTCGCGCTGCGTCGTATCCTCGTCGAGCCGCGTAACGCCCTCGTGCGTCAGTTCCAGAAGATCATGAGTATGGACGGCGTCGACCTCACGTTCACGAAAGAAGCGCTCGTGGCGATCGCGACCAAGGCGCAGGGCCGCAAGACGGGCGCGCGCGGTCTGCGCAGCATCCTCGAAGAAGTGATGCTCGACGTGATGTACGATCTGCCGAGCCTGCAAGGCGTGAAGAAGTGCGTCATCAATAAAGAGGTGATCGACAAGAAGGAAGAGCCCACGCTGATCTACGCCGACCGGCCGAAAGATCTTCCGGCGTAACGCCTATCTCGTCGAAGGATGTTCGAAACGGGTCGCATTCGCGATCCGTTTTTCGTCGATACGCGTGCGTCCGTTCGTCGTTCCGACGCTCGATCGGTTCCGTTCCCGCTCGATTTCATTAAGGACCGTATGAAATACGATCGGAGTGCGGCGGCGTGAATTTCCGACACCGTTAGCGCTTCCTTAATCGGCTCTTAAACTTCGTGGTGCAATGTTGGTTCGTGCGTGCCCGAGGGCTTCGTACGCTCGCGTGCGACGAATGCGAGGCGGCGGCCGTTACCGGCTCGCTTCGGTTGGCTTGCCCGGGAACGGTCGACGGCATCGGCGGCGCGACACGGGTCGTTCGCAACTCCGCGTTTGAAAGGGATCATCGTGTTACAAAAACGGACGTTCGCGTCTCTCTCCGTGTTCGGGCTCGCAGCGGCTCTCGCCGTGCCGGCCTTCGGAGCGACGCACATTCTCGAAACGGGTTCGAGCCTGCTCTATCCGCTGATGAACATCTGGGTCAAGGCGTACGACAATAAGGACGTCGAGATCACGACGCAGAGCACCGGCAGCGGAACGGGTATCTCGCAGGCGATCGCCGGCGTGGCGCAGATCGGCGCGTCGGATGCCTACGTCAGCGACGGGCAGATGGCGAAGGCGCAAGTCCTCAACATCCCGCTCGCCATCTCGGCGCAGCAGATCAATTACAACGTCCCCGAGATCGGCCAAGCGCATCTGACGCTCTCGGGCCCCGTCCTCGCGGGTATCTACGACGGCTCGATCCGCTTTTGGGACGATGCGAAGATCAAGGACTTGAACAAGTCGACCGGTTCGAAGCTGCCCCATAAGAACATCATCCCGGTTCGCCGTTCCGACGGCTCGGGCGATACGTTCCTGTTCACGCAGTTCTTGAGCGACACGACGCCGTCGTGGAAGTCCGGCCCGGCGTACGGAACGACGATCAGCTGGCCGTCGGTCCCGAACGAAGTCGGCGCGACGGGCAACACCGGTATGCTTCAGGCCGCCAAAGGCACGCCCTATTCGATCGCCTACATCGGCGTGAGCTACATCGACGAAGCGACGAAGGCCGGGCTCGGATACGCGGGGCTCGTCAACGCGAACGGCAAGACGGTGCTCCCGATGGAGAAGAACATTCGCGCCGCGGCCGACGAGAACGTCTCGAAGACGCCGGCCGACGAGCGCGTCTCGATGATCAACTCGACCGGCAACGATTCGTATCCGATCGTGAACTACGAGTACGCGATCGTCAGCCCGACGCCTCAGGGCGGCACCGGCGACGAGCTGAAAAAGTTCCTGACGTGGGCGGTTTCTGCCGAAGGCGGGCAAAAGACGGAATATCTGAGCCAGGTTCATTTCGTCGCCTTGCCGGGCGCCATCGCGACGAAGAGCAAAGAGCAGATCGGCAAGATCAAGTAGGTCCGGTCGAGGGTGAGGTAGGGTCGTGGCCGTTTCGGGACTCCGTCGTCGTGGCAACGGCCGCGACCGTGCCCTCGCGCGCTCGTGACGGGGGTCGCGGCCGCCGTCACGGCGGCCGCGGTCTTCGTGATCTTCTTTTTCCTCGTGCTCAGCGCGTGGCCGGCGATCGTCTACAACGGGTCGGCGTTCTTCACGAGTCTCATCTGGAATCCCGGGAACGAGTACGGCGGCGGTTCGCTCACCGCGCGTCACGGCGTGCAAGGGCAGCCGGGCGCATCGTTCGGGATCCTGTCGTTCGTCATCGGAACGCTCGCGACGTCGGGCCTCGCGATGCTGATCGCGACCCCGATCGCCGTCCTCGTGGCGATCGCGATGGTCTACCGCGTCCCGCCGCGTTTCAAGATCATCATCAGCACGCTCGTCGAACTCATGGCGGGCGTGCCCTCGGTCGTCTACGGCCTGTGGGGGATCGTCGTGTTCGTCCCGCTGGTCGGCGGGATGTTCGGCCCGTTCGTCACGCAGTATCTCGCCTGGGTTCCGTTCCTCGGCGGCAGGTCCGGGAGTGGGTACGGGCTGTTCTCCGCGGGAGCGATCCTCGCGATCATGGTGCTCCCGATCATGGCGGCGACGATGCGCGATATCATCTCGACCGTTCCGCGTGCGACCTACGAGGGCAGCATCGCGCTCGGTGCGACGTCGTGGGAGACCGTGACGAAGGCGATCATCCCGTCGGTCGCCGCGGGCCTCGTCGGTTCGATGGTCCTCGCGCTCGGCCGCGCGCTCGGCGAGACGATGGCCGTGCTGATGGTCAGCGGCGGCGCGCTCAATCAGCTTCCGACCAATCTGTTCTCGCCCGTCAATACGATGGCCGCGGTGATCGTCTCGCAGCTCGACAGCGCGCTCACGGACGCGAGCGGGCTTTCGGTCTTCTCGCTCGCCGAGGTCGCGCTCGCGCTGTTCGTCATCACGCTCGTCGTCAATCTGATCGCCCGCGGCATCGTCCGGGCGACCGCGGGATCGAAGGTGGCGTTCTGAGCCGCGTCGCGATCGCGCCCGGACGGGCGACCGAGGCGCAGCGGCGGCGGATCACGCTCGGCCGGACGTTCAACGTGATCGGCTGGGGAGCGAGCTATCTCGCGCTGCTGGCGGCGCTCGTCGTCCTCGTCCTCGTCTTCGGATTCGTCTTGTTGCACGGGCTTCCGGCGCTGCGGCCCGCGCTCTTCACGACCGTCACGAGCGGCACGGCGGGCGGGCTCGCGAACGCGATCTCCGGCACGCTGTTGCTCGTCTTCTGCGGGACGCTGATCACGATCTTCGTCGGCATCGGCACGGGCATCTGGCTCGCGGAGTACGCGCAGGGCTTCGCCGGAAGCGCGCTGCGGTTCCTGAGCGATATCCTCGCGGGCGTACCGTCGATCGTCATCGGCTATTTCGGCTATGCGGTCCTCGTGCA
>CAZZZK010000061.1:0-11141 GCA_964658555.1 Vulcanimicrobiota bacterium
TCATCCACTCGTCGTTGAAGATCTTCGACATGTAGCCGCGGCCGGAGTCGGGGAACATGACGACGAGGATCGCGCTCGCGGGCAGCGTCTTCGCGAGCCGCACCGCGGCGACCGCGGCCGTCCCCGAGGAGCCGCCGACGAGCAGCCCTTCCTCGCGCACGATACGCCGAGCCATCAGGAACGACTCGCGATCGGAGACGCGCGCCATCTCGTCGATCACCCTGAGATCGACCGTCTCGGGCAAGTACGACATCCCGATGCCCTCGACGGCATACGACTTCGGCGTGTCGCCGCTGTAGATCGAGCCTTCGGGATCGGCGCCGACGACGTGGATCGCCGGATTCTTCTCTTTGAGATAGCGCGCCGTCCCCGAGATCGTGCCGCCCGTCCCGATGCCGGAGACGAAATGCGTGATCGTGCCGCCCGTCTGCTCCCAGATCTCGGGACCCGTCGTGTGGTAGTGGGCGTCGGGATTGGAATGGTTGTGCCACTGGTTCGGCATGAAGGCGCCGGGGATCTCGCTGACGAGACGCGACGCGACGCCGTAGTACGACTCGGGAGAATCCGAAGCGACGTTGCTCGGCGTGACGACGACTTCGGCACCGTACGCACGCAAGAGGTCGATCTTCTCTTTCGACATCTTGTCCGGCATCACGAGGATGCAGCGGTAGCCGCGGATCGCCGCCGCCATCGCGAGCCCCGTCCCGGTGTTGCCGCTCGTCGCCTCGACGATCGTCGAGCCGGGAGCGAGCAGGCCGTGCTCTTCGGCTTCGCGCAGCATCGCGACGGCCGGGCGATCCTTGACGCTGCCGCCCGGATTGACGTATTCGACCTTCGCGAGTACGAGGCAGGCCGCGTCGTCCACGACGCGCCGCAAGCGAACGAGCGGCGTGTGGCCGACCGCATCGAGCGCGCTCTCGCAATATCGTAGCCCCGACCCCAGCTCCGTCATCATCGGATCTCGCCTTTCAAGCGGCAATGCCGTCCCGCGGCTTCTTCTTTGGACGCACAATGTCATGGAGTCGATGCGGCCGCGGCTCGCTCGCCGCGCGAGAGCGCCGCCCATGCCGCGAGGAGCGCGAGCGCCGCGGCGACGCCGAACGCGAGGCCGAGCCCGTGTTTGAACGGAGACGCGATCAGGTGCGGAAAGAAATCGGGACCGACGAGCAGATTTCGGCGAGCGGGCGAGAGCGCGGCGAGGATACCGCTCGGCGCGAGCAGATTTTCGATCGGGTTGAACCCGAGAAACGCGGCGAAGAGCGACGAAACGGGCGGCAGATCGGCGATCCGCTCCGCCGCGAGACGCGGAACGCCTTGCCGTTCGAGACCCGCGGCGAGCGTCGCCGGCAGCGAGGTCGCGAGCCCCGCGATCATGAGCGAGAAGAACATACCGATCGAAAGTAAGGTACCGGAGTTTTGGAACGTCGACCGCATGCCCGATGCGACGCCGCGCCGCGCCGCCGGAACGCCGGCCATCATCGACGTCGCGTTCGGCGCGGAGAACATCCCCATGCCGATCCCGCTCGCGAAGACGAGCAGCGCGAAGGCCGCGTACGGAAAATCGATCGGGAGCGCGATCAACCCGACGAAGCTCGCGGCGAAGACGAGCATCCCGCCCGCGGCGAGCGCGCGCGTGCCGGTTCGGTCCGAGAGATATCCCGACGCCGGCCCGGCGACGAAGAACCCGGCGGTGAGCGGGAGCATCGCGATGCCCGCCCAGAGCGGCGTATCCTCGTACGCGTAGCCGTGCAGCGGCAGCCAGATGCCCTGCAGCCAGATGACGAGCATGAACTGCAGGCCGCCGCGCGCGACCGACGCCGCGAGCGTCGCCGCGCTTCCGGCGGCGAACGCACGGATCCGAAAGAGCCGCAGTTCGAACATCGGCGCGCTCGTTCTCGCTTCGATCGCGACGAAGAGCGCGAGCAGCGCGACGCCTCCGCCGAGCGCGCCGACGATCGCCGGGTTCGTCCAACCCATCGCACGGCGTCCGTAGGGTTGGATGCCCGCCGTCACGCCGATCAGGATCGCGCTCAGTCCGAGGGCGAACGTCGCGTTGCCCCACCAGTCGATCCGTCCGCTGCCGCGCGTCCCCGTTTCGCGCAACCTGAGGTACGCGAAGACCGTCCCGAAGATGCCGACCGGGACGTTCACCCAGAAGATCGCGCGCCAATCCCACGCCGCGAGCAACCCGCCCGCCACGAGGCCGATGAACTGCCCCGCGAGACCGGAGATCTGATTGATGCCGAGCGCGAAGCCGCGCCGGTTCTCGGGGAACGCGTCGATCACGATCGCGAGCGAATTGGCGGTGAGCATCGAACCGCCGAGGGCTTGCAGCAGGCGCCATCCGATCAGCCAGCGCGCGCCCGCTCCGCCCGAGAACGGGTCGAACGAGAGGAAGATCGAGGCGACCGTGAAGACGACGAAGCCCGCGTTGTAGATGCGCACGCGGCCGTAGATATCGCCGAGCCGGCCGAGGCTCACGACGAGCACCGCCTGCACGAGCAGATAGCCCATGATCATCCACAGCAGATAGCCGACGTTCCCCGGCGCGAGCGGGTCGAGGCGAATCCCGCGAAAGATCGCCGGGAGCGAGATGATGACGATCGAGCCGTCGAGCGTCGACATGAAGACCGCGAGCGTCGTGTTGGCGAGCGCGATCCATTTATACCCGTCGCCCGGTGCCGCATCGTCCGAGCGCATCACGGCGAAGGATACCCCGAGACGTTCGCGCTTCGCAAGACGCCGCGGCGGCGTACGGGCCCGTCAGGCGACGGCGCCGCGGCCCTCGATCGTCTGCGGCTCTCCGACGAGCATCGTCCCTTTCGCGCTCGTCTTCGCGCGATAGAGCGCGCGATCGGCGACGCCGAGCAGATCCGCCGCGGTGGCGATGTCGGGCGTGTGGAACGCGATTCCGATCGTCGCGCCGACGCGATACGTCTCGCCCTCCCACGCGAACGGTTCGCGCATCGCCTCGATCAGACGCTTCGCGAGCGCTTCCGTATCGCCCGCAGCCTCGATCATCGTCTGCACGACGACGAATTCGTCGCCGCCGATCCGTGCGATCAGATCGCCCTCGCGAACGTTCGAGCGCAGGCGCTTCGCGACGGCTCGCAGGACGGCATCGCCCGCCGCGTGGCCGCCGTCGTCGTTGACCGCCTTGAAGCCGTCGAGATCGATGTAGTGCAGCGCGAGCCGCTTATCGCCGCGCCGCGCTTTCTCGAACGCCGCTTCGAGCCGTTCGAGGAGCATCGCGCGGTTGCCGAGGCCCGTGAGCGAGTCGTAGAAGGCAAGCGAATCGAGCCGCTCCTTCTGCATCTTTCGCTCGATCGCGGGCCCGACGAACGAGCCGATCAGACGGACGAACTCGCGGTCGGCATCGGTGAACGACGCCGTCCGGCCCGCGCGGCCCGTGAAACAGACCGCGCCGAGATGCGCGTCGCCGAGACTGACCGGCGCGGCGATCGACGGCGGTCGCTCGGGCCCGCCGGCCTGGACGACGACGTCGTCGAATCCGGTCGATCGGCGCACCGGCGTATCGCGCAAAGGCACGACGTCGCCCGGCCGCAGCGGCCGGTCGCGGCCGACGGCGTTGAGGACGCGGGCGGACTCGTCGTGCACCTCGAGCACGGCGCCGCTCTCGAGGCCGAGGCAGTGCAGGCCGAGTTTGAGCGCCGAATCCACTTGCGCGTAGCCCGTGAGGTTGCGCATGCTCGTTATCTGATAGAGCGCGCGCATCCGTGCCGCTTGTTTCGCGAGGAGCGCGGCGGTCGCGCGCTGCGCGGTGATATCGTTGATCGAGACGACCCACGACGCCGCCGACCGGCCGTCGCTCGGAACGGGGCGCCGGTGCCATTCGACGGTACGTGCGACGCCGTCGCCGTCATAGATGACGAGCTCGAGTTCGACCGAATCCGCGGCGCCTTCGGACGCGTCGAGCTTCGCGAGCTGCGATGCGTCGGTGCGGCGTCCGCTCAAGATCGCGAAGGGCGACCGGCCCAGTAGTCGCGCCGCCGGGAGCTTGAAGCGATCGACGAAGGAGAGGTTCACGTACGTGCATACCGGCGCGTCCGCGGCACCGCCGGCACGTTCGAGGATCATCAGCGGCGTGCTCGTGTGCTCGAGCGCCTCGGAGAGGACGCGCACCTTCCCGCGCAGCGCATCGCGCGCGGCGACGCGCATCGCGACCAGTTCCGAGACGATCTCCGCGAGCCGCACGAGATCGGTCCGCTGCTCGTCCGTCAGCCGGTTCGGTTTGCGATCGATGACGCAGAGCGCGCCGAGCGCGTGTCCCGACTTCGCCCGCAGCGGCGCGCCCGCGTAGAAACGGATGTGCGGCTCGCCGACGACGAGCGGATTCGCCGCGAACGCCGGATCGAGATGCGTGTCGGGGATCTCGAGCACGCCGAGCTGACGGATCGTACGCGGACAGAAGGCGACGTCGAGCGGCAGATCGCCGAGCCCCGGGAGGCCGCAGTTCGCCTTCGTCCATTGATGATCGGCGGCGACGAAGTTGACGAGGCCGATCGGCACGCCGCAGACGTGTGCCGCGAAGCGCGCGATGAGATCGAACGTCTCCTCGGGCTCCGAGTGGAGGATCTCGGCGGCGTCGAGCGCCGCCAGCCGGTCGCCGGCCGTTGCCGCCGCCTTCGAAATCGCCGCGTCCGCGAACGTGAAGTCCATGCTAATGGGATCATCGGACGGCGCCCCGGGCGACATCAGCACGACGCGGCGGACGTGCGGCGACGCACGCCGCTGCTCCCGTACTCGCGGGCTCCGCCCGCCGCTCTCTGACGGAAGCCCGACATCATGCCCAGGAAGGGACTCGAACCCCCACAACCTTGCGGTTACTGATACCTGAAACCAGCGCGTCTACCAATTCCGCCACCAGGGCACGGCCGCAGTCGATTCGGCGGGCGGCGTATGCTCCCTCGTCGCGCGGAGGCGAAGTGTGCGCGGGCGCACCCATCCGGCGCGGCCGCCTCGCGATGTGAGCGCGCCGCCCCTTGAAACGGCGGCCCGACGTGCCGACGATGTGACAAGACGCAGAGAGTCCGTTCTGCATCAATGCTCCTTCGCTCGCGAGCCGACAACATAGGTAACATGAACGTACTCATCATCGGCGCGACCGGCTACATCGGGACGGCCGTCGACGAATCGCTCTCCGCGCGCGGTCACACGGTCGTCGGCGTCGCGCGCAGCGATGCGGCCCGCACGCGCCTCCAGGCGCGCGGTACGACGTCGATCGATGCGGACGTTTCCAATCCCAAGACGCTGCAAACGGCCGTCCGCGCCGCCGACGCCGTCGTCTACACCGTCGCGATTACGGACGACGATCCGTGGGCGGTCGATTTTAAGGCGCTGCGAACGATCGGGAAATCGCTCGCGGGCAGCGAGAAGACGTTCGTCTACGTCAGCAGCGCGTGGATCTACGGCTCGGCCGGAACCGACGCGATCACCGAGGACGCGCCGCTCAATCCGCCGCCCTTCGTCTCGCGACGCATCGAACTCGAACGCGCCTCGCTCGAGATGACGCGCATCGGCATCCGCGCGCTCAACGTCCGGCCGGGCATCGTCTACGGCCGCGGCGCCGGCATCGCATCGATGTTCGTGCAGTCGGCGCGCGAACGCGGCGCCGCGACCGTCCTCGGCGAGGGCGCGAACCGCTGGGCGACGATCGACGTCCGCGATCTCGGCGATCTGATCGCGCTCGCGGTCGAGCGCGGCCGCCCCGGGCGCGCCTACAACGCAGTCGATGCGAACAGCTTCTCGATGCGCGAGATCGCCGAAGCCGCCAGCCGCGGCGCGGGCGCCGGCGGCGAGACGACGTACGTCCCGCCCGAGATCATGGGTCAGTACGGCGAATGCCTGACGCTCGATCAGCGCATCTCCGCGGCGCGAGCGATCGAAGATCTCGGCTGGCAGCCCGCACAGCGCTCGATCATCGACGATCTCGAATACGGATCGTACCAGCAACAGAAGATCGTCGCCTAACCGGGAAAGCACGCGGCATGGAGCCGCGATATCTCGAAGAGTGGACCGTCGGCGATCGCATCGAGACCGCGACGGTACGCGTCACGCGCGACGCCGTCACGGCGTTCGCCGCGCTCTACGATCCGCAGCCGTTCCACCTCGACGAAGCTGCCGGGGCGGCATCGATCTTCGGGCGGCTGGCGGCGAGCGGCTGGCACACGGCGTCGTACGCGATGCGGCTGATCGTCGATACGGGCGTCTTCGCCCACGCCGGCCTCGTCGGACTCGGCGTCGACGAGCTGCGCTGGCTGAGGCCCGTGCATCCGGGCGACACGCTGCGCGTCGAGATGCTCGTCGAAGCGATCACGCCGTCGCGCGAGAAGCCGCGCGGCGTCGTGCGCTTTCGCAATACGACGACGAATCAAGACGGCGCGGTCGTCATGACGCACGTCGCCGCGGTGCTCGTCCCCTCGCGACCGGCCCGCGAGCCGGACGCCAGCCCGTAAACGCGCTCGGCGCCGCGATCCGAAGACCGCCGCGCCGAGCATAGACGAACCCGCGTTCGCCGTCACGGGGCGTTTACGCTAGAAGAACAGGCCGCCGCCGAAATACGGGCCGCCGTAGAATCCCGGATAGAATCCGAGCGGTGCTCCGAATCCGAAGCCCGGGCCGTACCCGTAGCCGCCGTATCCGGCGCCGTAACCGTACGTCACGTGATAGGGCGTATCGATCTCGAACGCTTGAAAGACGCCGCCCGTCTCGTTGCCGAGGACGGTGACGCGCATGCCGGCCCGCAGCGTCAGCCCGGTCGGATTGATGATCGTGCCCTGGTGCATCTCGACGGCATCGACGTCGCCGTTCTTGCGCTGAACGTGCAACGCGTACTTGCCGTCGAATGCGGTGATCGTACCCTTGAATTGATCTTGACCGGGGACCGCCGCTCGAGCGACGGACGGAATGGTAATCGCGCAGAGCGCTCCTGCGAATAGGAGGCTCCGGCCGGGGACGGTGATGGGATTCATGGTCCCGTAGCTTTACCCATAATCGTATCGCGAATGTGAGCGATCGCCGCGAAGCCGTGCGGACGCGCCTAACCGGCGCCTCCGGCTTCGGGAGCGGGCGCTTCGCCGCAGCCGAAATCGAGCGTCGTGCTGCAGGCCCGGATATCGCGACGGTTGGCGCCCGCATGGAGCGTGATATCGAGATGCTCGGCCGGTACGTCGTTCGACTCGAGCGTCAATCGCCGGCTGCCTTCGCCGAGGCCATGGAGCGCGTACCGGCCCTGCGCGTCCGTCGTCGCTTTCGCGGCCCCGATCCGTACCGTGACGCCGACGAGCGGCTGACCCGTCGTCTTATCGACGATGCGTCCGCCGAGCATCGCGACCGCGGCCGCCGCCACCGCGATCATCGAACGGGCGGCCGCCAACGGCGCCGTATGGCGAACCGCGATCACGCCGCCGACCTGCGGCGCTTCGCCGGCTTCTTCTTTTCGGCCGCGTCGTCGGCGGCCGCCTCGGATGACGGGTCCTTCGCGTTGGCGCTCCCGCCGCGCTTGGATTGTTCGAGGCTCTTCTGGAGGATGTCCATGAGATCGACGACGTTGTCGCGCTTGGGGGCCGCGGCCTCGCTCGCCGGGATCTCCTTGCCGGCGGCGCGCGCGTCGATCATCGCGAGGATCTCCTCGCGATACGTGTCTTTGAAACTCTCGGGCTCGAAGGCTTGCGTCATCGTGTCGATCAGCAGCTTCGCGACCTTCATCTCGTTCTCGGCCGGCTTCTCTGATTTCGGGAGTTCGAGGCCGGCGACGTCGACGATCTCGTCGGCGAAGTGCATCAATTCGAGCACGAGCGCATCGCCGCTCGGCTTGAGCGCCGCGAGATGCTCGCGCGAACGGATCACGACCTTCGCGATCCCGACCTTGCCCGATTCTTTCAGCGCTTCACGAAGCAGCGCGTACGCATGGCGGCCGCGCTTCTCGGGTTCGAGATAGTACGGCTTGTCGAAGAACATCGGGTCGATCTCGGCGAGCTCGACGAACTGCACGATATCGACCGACTGCGTCGCCTCCGGATTGACGCGCGCGAAATCCTCGTCGCTCAGGATCACGTACTGACCCTTCTCGTATTCGTAGCCGCGCACGAGATCTTTGTAGTCGACCTCTTCGCCGTCGAGCGAGCAGCGCCGAACGTTGTTGATCCGCCCCTCGTCCGTCTTATGCAGGAAGTTGAATCGCAGATCGTTCGTCCGGATCGCCGTCTGCAGTTTGACGGGGATCGTCACGAGCCCGAAATTGATCGCTCCCGTCCAGAGCGCATGCGCCATCGTCAGCTCCTCATCGCCATGCGGTTCGCGCTTTCGCGAGCGCCGGTTCGAGCTCGTGCTCGGCCCGCGCCGCCTCTCCCCAGAGATCGCCGCGTTCGGCGAGGCGCGGGAGCGCGTTCTTCATCGTGAACCGCCCGAACTCTGCTTCGGTATCCTTCCCGCGTTTGCGCGCGAGCGCCTCGACCTCGTCCCATCCCAGCGGCATCGAAACGGGGGCGCCGGCGCGCGCGCGCACGCTGTACGGCGCGACGAGCGTCTTGCCTTTGCCGACCTGCACGTAGTCGAGATAGACCGTTCCCGGGGGACGCTTCGCGGGCGTGCGCTCGAGCGTCGTCAGCGCCGGCAGCCGGCCGTGCAGCGTCCGCGCCGCGATCTCGGCGAACGCCTTGCACGCGTCGTACCCGTAGTGCGGCGCGAGCGGGACGATGACGTGCAGGCCCGAGCCGCCCGACGTCTTCACCAGCGTCGCGAGCCCGACGTCCGCCAGCTGATCGCGCAGCGCGAGCGCCGTCTTCGCGAGCGTCGCGACGGTACAGCCGTCGAACGGATCGAGATCGAAGAAGACGTACTCGGGCGTATCGAGCTCGGGCTCGCGCGACGTCCAGACGTGCAGCACGATCGAAGCGAGATTCGCGACGTAGACGAGCGTCGCTTCGTCGTCGCACAGCATGAACGTAACGGTCGCGTGCTTCCCGTTCTCGCTCGGCACCTCGACCGTCGGAATCCACGCGGGCGCGCCGCGCGGCACGTGCTTCTCGAAGAACGACGACGCATCGATGCCGTCGGGATAACGCTGCAGCGTCAGCGGCCGGCGCGCGAGGTGCGGCAACAGATACGGCGCCACGGCACGATAGTATGCGACGAGATCGCCCTTCGTGTAGCCGTCGTGCGGCCAGAGGATCTTGTCGCGATTCGAGATCGCGAGCTGCCGGCCGTCGATCTCGACGACGTCGCTCGTACGCGCGGCCATCAGCCGCCCGTCCCGTTTCGGCCGCACGTCCGCACGCGCCGCGTCACGGCTTTCCCGCGCGCACGCGTTCGGGACGCTCGCGGGAGATATCGGCCGGCGCTTTATCGGCGCGCAGCGCGACGAATACGGGATGGCGCAGATGATTCTCGTGCGTCCACTCGGTGAACGAGACTTCGGCGACGAGCGCCGGCTCCGTCCAGTGCGCGCGCGCCTCCGTCTTCGGCGGATCCGCGAACGGCGACGTTCGCGTTTCGAGCGGCTCGAGCTTCGCCGAGATCGCCGCGAGTTTCTTCGCATCGAAGCCGGTGCCGACGGAGCCCGCGTAGACGAGCACGCCGTTCTCGTACGTGCCGACGAGAAGCGAGCCGAAGTGTTTGCGACTGCCCCGCCCGTCGGTCCAGCCGCCGATCACGAACTCTTGCCGCGAGAGGATCTTGATCTTGCGCCAATCGCGCGACCGGCGCGAGACGTACGGCGCATCCGCTTTCTTCGCGACGATCCCTTCGAGGCCGCGCTCGCGGGCGAGTTCGTACAGTGCCGTACCGTCGTTCGCGACGTGCTTGCTCGGCAGTACGGGCCCCGCGCCCGTCACGATCGATTCCAGCAACCGCTTGCGCGCGAGCAGCGGTTCCTCGCGCAGATCGCGACCCTCCGCGTAGAGCAGATCGAAGACGACGTACGTGACCTTCGATTTCGCGCGCCCGACGCGACCGAAGCGATCGACGCGCTCCTGCAGCAGCGAGAACGACGGCCGGCCCTGATCGTCGACGACGACGATCTCGCCGTCGACGACGATCGGCCGTTCCGAGAACGCTTGCGCGAGCGTGGAGAGTTCGGCAAATTTCTGCGTGAAATCGTTCCCGTTCCGCGATGCGATCGCGACGGAGCCGTCGGCCGCGATCGTCGCGATCGCGCGGTACCCGTCCCACTTGAGCTCGAAGAGCCAGCCCGGATCGTCGAACGGCGCGTCGAACGCCGTCGCGAGCATCGGCGATTCGATCGCCGGTACCGGCTGCGCGTCGGTCGCGCGCTCGGCCGCCGCGCTCCGTTTCGAAGCCCGTTTCGTCGACGGTTCGTCCGCAGCCGATGCCTTCTTCGCTTCGCTCGCTCTCGGTGACGGGGCGAGTTTGCTGCTCTCGGGGACGCGCGCCCGTTTGCCCGACGCGAGCTCGCGCGACGACGCGTGTTCGCTCGGCAATCCCGAATGCCAATGCGGCGCCGAAGGATCGGCCGCGATGTCGTCGAGCGTCTTGCCGGATTTTACCGACTCCGCATGCTCTTCGATCTTCCAGGCGGGATCGACGGCGTCGTCGCGCTCCTTGATGAGCAGCCACGCGTTCTCTTCGCCGCCCCGGCCCTTGATGTGCACGAGCGCGAACGCGCCGTGCAATTTGTCGCCGAACATCTCGAACTTGAGCGAGCCGTGCTCGATCTGCTCCGTCACGCTCGTGCCTTCGAGGAGCCGGTACGTCCCGCGATCCCAAACGATGACTTCGCCCGCGCCGTAGTTGCCTTTCGGAATCACGCCTTCGAAATCGCGATAGTCGACCGGATGGTCCTCGACGGCCATCGCCAGGCGCTTCTCGCGCGTATCGAACGACGGACCCTTCGGCACCGCCCACGATTTGAGGACGCCGTCCGCTTCCAAACGAAAATCGTAGTGCAGCCGGCTCGCGTGGTGCATCTGCACGACGAAGCGCGGCCGCTCCGCCGCGGGCACGCTCTTCGCGCCCGACGGCTCCGGCGTCCGCGCGAAGTTCCGCTTCTTGGCGTAGGTCTCGAGCTCGCCCGCCGCCGCCTTCGTCGCTTTCGTCGCCACCGTAGGACGGCTATACCCCGCTCGCCCGCGGTGCCGCCGCCCCTCTCGTTCGAACGAGAG
>CAZZZK010000062.1:0-11035 GCA_964658555.1 Vulcanimicrobiota bacterium
GAATTCGTGCGCGCGATCGCGACCGAGACGGGCGCGATGCGCAATTCGATGACGATCGATCTCGCGGCGGGCGGGAAGACGGAGATCGATCAGATCAACGGCGCGATCGTCGCGGCGGGGCGGCGGCTCGGGATCGCGACGCCGTACAACGAGACGATCATGCGACTCGTACGCGCGAAAGCGAGCGCGGCGCGGGAATGACGGATGTCCGGCCGCCGCGCGAGCTCCGCGCGGTCATCTTCGATCTCGACGGCGTCCTCATCGATTCGGAGCACCTGTGGGAGAAGGTGCGCCGCGCGTACGTCCTCGCCGCCGGCGGGACGTATCACGACGCCGTCACGACCGACGTGATGGGGATGAGCGCTCCCGAATGGTCGCGCTACATCGCGACGCGGCTCGGCGTCGCACGTCCCGCGCGGCAGATCAGCGACGACATCGTCCGCGAGCTCGCGGACGTCTATCGCGCGACGCCGCCGACCTATCCGGGCGCGGTCGAGGCGGTGCGCCGCATCGCGGCGTGCGTTCCGGTCGCGGTCGCGTCGTCGTCGAACCGCTCGCTGATCGATCTGTTCCTCGAGATCTCGGGCCTCGGCGACGTGTTCTCCGCGACCGTTTCGTCGGAGGAAGTCGGCCGCGGCAAACCGTCGCCTGACGTCTACCTGCGCGCCGCTCGGGAACTCGGGGTCGATCCGCGCGCGTGCGGCGCGGTCGAGGATTCGGGGAACGGCATCCGGGCCGCGCACGCCGCGGGATGCTACGTGATCGCGCTCCCGAACCCCGCGTTCCCGCCCGCGCCGGACGCACTCGCGCTCGCCTCGCGCGAGATCGGCGCGATCGCCGAACTGACCCCCGAGATGTTCGGCTTCTAACTATTCGGTCTCGCGCGATCCCGCGCCGCCGAGATCGCCGGCCGCGACGCGATCGGTGAGATCGTCGATCGCGATCCGCGCGTCGTCGTGAAAGCGGAGCGACGCGCGATCCGCGGCGCCCACGAATCCGGCCGATTGCGCGCTGTTGCAGAACGCGCGCAGCGGTGCGAAATACGATTCGACGTCGAGGACGGCGACGGGTTTGTGATGGTAGCCGAGCTGCCGCCACGTGATCGCTTCGAAGAGTTCGTCGAGCGTGCCGAAGCCGCCGGGGAGCGCGAGGAACGCGTCGCTGAGTTCGGTCATGAGCGCTTTGCGCTCGTGCATCGTCTCGACGATCCGCAGATCCTTGAGCTCGGGATGGGCGATCTCGCGCGTGTGGAGCGCGGTCGGGATGATCCCGACGACGTCGCCGCCCGCCGCGAGCGCGCCGTCGGCGAGCGCGCCCATGCAGCCGCTGCGGCCGCCGCCGTACACGACGCCGATCCCGCGCTCCGCGAGGCGCGACCCGACGTCCGCGGCGGTCGCGAGGAAGGCGGGCGAGTTGCCGTCGCTCGAGCCGCAGTAGACGCAGATGCGCATCACGCGGCCGGCAAGGCGCGCGCGCCGCGAATTCGGAACGGAGAAGACTCGTGAAGCATGTGTTCTCCTTCGTCGCGACGGCGTCGCTCGCCGGTTGGGTCGCGCTCATCGCCGCCCGCGGCCGCTTCTGGGAGCTGACGGCGGACGAGCATTACGAGGCGGCCCGAGGCGTCTCGCCGGCGACGCTCGCCGCCGTGAGCGTCCATGCCGTGATCCCGGCGCGCGACGAGGCCGAGACGATCGGCGCGACGGTCGCGTCGCTCGGTCGGCAGCGCTTTCGGGGAGCGCTGCGCACGACGCTCGTCGACGATCGCAGCTCCGATGCGACTCGCGAGCGCGCGCTCGAGGCCGCGCGCGAAACGGGCTGCGCCGACCGGCTGACGATCGCCGCGAGCCGCGAGCTGCGCGCCGGCTGGACGGGGAAGCTGAACGCGCTCGAGACGGGCATCGCGCTCACGCGCGCGGCCTACGGCGCGCCGGCCTACTGGCTGTTCACGGACGCCGACATCGTGCACGATCCCGACAACGTGGCGGCACTCGTCATGAAAGCGCGCCGCGACGATCTCGATCTCGTCTCGCTCATGGTGCGGCTGCGCTGCGAGAGCGGCTGGGAACGGCTCCTCGTCCCCGCGTTCGTTTTCTTCTTCGCGAAGCTCTATCCGTTCGCGTGGACGGCCGACGCGACGCGTTCGAGCGCCGCGGCCGCGGGCGGCTGCGTCCTGATCTCCGATCGCGCGCTCGAACGCATCGGCGGCCTCGCATCGATCGGCAACGAACTCATCGACGATTGCGCGCTCGCCCGCCGCGTCAAATCGACGGGCGGCACGCTCTGGCTCGGTCCGAGCCGCCGCACGACGAGCGTCCGCACGTACGACGGCTTGGGACCGTTCTGGACGATGGTGAAACGCACCGCATTCACGCAGCTCGACCGTTCGTATCTGCTCACCGGCGGAACCGTCGCGGCGATGACGCTGCTCTACCTCGTTCCGCCCGTCGGGACGGTCGTCGGCGCGGCGCGTCGCAACGTGCGGCTCGCGGCGGCGAGTGCGCTCGCGTGGCTCGCGATGGCGTTCGCGTATCGTCCGGCCGGCCGGCTCTACGATCGAACGATTCCCGAGACGCTGCTGCTGCCGCTCTCCGCGGCGCTCTACTGCGCGATGACCGTCGATTCGGCGGTCGCCCACGCACGCGGTCGCGGCAGTGCGTGGAAGGGCCGGACGTACGGGAACGTGCCGGCTCGGCGCCAGGCGAGCGGCGGTTAGACGACCGTCGCGAAGATCGCGCGTTCGAGCGCCGCGAGCGATCGGAGGCCGTCGCGAACGAGCCGGACGCCCGCCAGCGGCCGGCGCGCGAGCGCGATCGCGAACGCGAAGCCGTCGATGCCGCCCGAGCCGTTGAGCGTACGGTCGAGCGCAGGGAGGTCGGCGTGGACGTCGTCGCTCGCGACGCGGACGACGCCGATCCGCGCGCCCGACTCCGCGAGTGCGGCCGCGATCGCGTAACTCTCCATGTCGACGGCCTGCGCGCCGGAACGCTCCGCGAGCGATCGCTTCTCGCCCGCACGGGTGACGATCGTCGGGCTCTCGACCGCGCGGATCCCGGTCTGCGATCCCGGGATCGTCCCGCCGAGCTCCCGCGCGAACGCGCGATCGAGCGCGAGCGTCGGTCGGTCCGATCCGGCGAGCTCGCCGTACACGAGCACCTCGCCGACGCCGAGTGCCGGGGTCAGCACGCCGCAGAGTCCCGTCACGACGACGTGACGCACCGCTTCGAGCTCGCCGACGGCGGCCGCCGCCCGAGCGGCGGCGTGCGGGCCGATCCCGGAGACGACGATCCGCGCCCGGCTCTTCGCGCGCGCGACGGCGCGCCGCACGGCGCGCTCTTCGGCGCCCTGCGGCACGACGATGGTATCGACCGGAATCAGTTCTTGCCGATCACCGTCGACATCGCGCGGAACACGTTGATCGGCCGCATCGAATCTTCGGCCGCGGTCGGTTCGAATCCGCAATGCACCATGCAGTCCGAACATTTCGGATTGCCGCTCTTATGGCCGTACTTCGACCAATCGGTATCGTCCAGCAATTCCTGATAGGTCTTCGCGTAGCTCTCGCCCATGAGATAGCACGGACGCTGCCAGCCGAAGAGCGAGTACGACGGCATGCCCCACGGGGTGCAGTCGTAATCTTTCTCGCCGATCAGGAAGTCCAGGAACAGCGGGCTCGCGTTGAAGTTCCACTTCTTTTCTTTGTTGACGTACGGCCGCATGATCTCGCGGAAGAGCGCCTTCGTCTGCTCGGCGTGCAGGAAGTGCTCCTGATCGGGAGCCTTCTCGTACGGATAGCCGGGCGAGATCATCATGCCGTCGACGCCGAGCTCCGTCGCGAAGTCGAAGAAATTCTGCACTTCGGCCGGCGTCGCGCCGTTGAAGATCGTCGTGTTCGTCGTGACGCGGAATCCGCGCGCCTTCGCGGCTTTGATCGCGCTAACGGCGATGTCGAAGACGCCGTCCTTCGCGACCGCGTGATCGTGCGCGGGCTTGAGCCCGTCGAGATGCACGGAGAACGAGAAATAATCCGACGGCGTGAATTTGTCGAGACTCTGTTCGAGACGCACCGCGTTGGTACAGAGGTAGACGAATTTCTTACGCTCGACGAGGCCGCGGACGATCTCTTCGATCTGCGGATGCAGGAGCGGCTCGCCGCCCGGGATCGCGACGACGGGCGCGCCGCATTCCTCGACCGCCTTGAAGCACTCCTCGGGCGAGAGGTGCTTGCGCAAGACCTCGACCGGGTGCTGGATCTTCCCGCAACCGCTGCACGCGAGATTGCATCGGAAAAGCGGCTCGAGCATGAGCGTGAGCGGGTATTTCTTCCGGCCCTTGATCTTCTGCGCGACGACGTACTTGCCGATGACCGCGGCTTGCTTCAGCGAGACTGCCATATCGAGTTTTTCGTTATCTCCGTTCGGGAAGGTACCCGTGCTCGGCGAACCAGGCGCACGTGGCGACGATCGCATCGTCGATCGGCCGCGGCTCGTAGCCGAGCTCGCGCACCGCTTTGGACGACTCGTAATACATGAACTCTCCGCTCATGCGTACGCCGTCGATCGGTATCGACGGTGTCTTACCCATCCGGCCGAGCAACTCTTCGTCCACGATCGCGGCGAGCAGCGGGATCCACAGCGGGATCGAGAACCGCGGCGCGGAGCGTCCGGTCAGCGTTCCCACGCGCTGCAACAGCGTGCGTAACGGAAGGTTTTCAGCGCCGAGGATGTACCGTTCGCCCGTCCGTCCGTGCGCGTAGGCGAGGACGTGGCCGCGTGCGACGTCCGCCACGTCGACGAAATTGAGTCCCGTCTCCGGGATCGCGGGCATCCGGCCGTTCAGAAACTTCACGAAGATGTCGCCCGTCGGGGTCGGTTTGCGGTCCCACGGGCCGATCGGCGTCGTCGGGTTGACGATGACGACGTCTTGGCCCGCGGCCGCGGCTTCGACCGCGACGCGCTCGGCTAGATATTTCGAGCGCTTGTACGCCCCGATCAGCTCGCGTTCGGAACTCTGATGGGTTTCGTTCGCGATCGCGCCGTGCGCGACGCCGATCGCCGCGACCGAGCTCGTGTAGACCGTCCGCCCGACGTCGGCGGCGCGCGCGGCGGCGAGCAGGTTCCGCGTCCCCTCGACGTTACTGCGCACGAGCGCGTCGCGATCGCGGCGGAAGAGACTGTAGTGCGCCGCGACGTGGAAGACCGCGTCGGCGTCGCCGATCTTGCGGGCCAGGTCCGCATCCCCGAGGTCGCCCTCGACGATCTCGAGCGGCAGCCCGTCGAGGTTGCGGCGGTCGCTGCCGGCGCGGGCGAGCGCCCGTACCCGCCAGCCGTCGTCGAGCAGCGTCCGCGCGAGGTTCGCACCGACGAATCCCGTGCCGCCCGTCAGAAACGCCGTCCGGCTCACGGGGTCAGTTCGCCGCCGCGCGCCCAATCGTCGAAGATCGTGTAGACGACCGGCACGACGACGAGGCTGAGCACCGTCGAGGTGATCAGGCCGCCGATGATCGCGACCGCCATCGGCGCGCGCAGCTCGGCGCCCGCGCCGAATCCGAGCGCGATCGGGAGCATGCCGAGGATCGTCGCGGCGGTCGTCATGAGGATCGGCCGCAGCCGCTGCGCCCCCGCCTCGCCGATCGCGTCGCTGCGCGCCATGCCGAGGCTGCGCAGCTTCTTGATCCGGTCCACGAGCAAGATCGCGTTCTTATTGACGAGCCCGAAGAGAAAGATCACGGCCATCATCGAGATGATGCCGAAGTCGGCGCGCGTGATCCAGAGCGCGAAGAGCGCGCCGACGATCGAGAGCGGCAATGCCGAGACGATGACGATCGGATCGACCCAGCTGCGGAAGAGCACGAGCAGGACGACGACGATCGCGACGATCGAGAAGCCGAGCGCGATCCCGAAATCGCGGAAGGTCGTCGACGCGTCCTGCGAGGCGCCGCCGAAGGCGAGTACGATCGAGTTGTCCTTGGGGAGCACGAGCTTCGCCTGGCGGCGGACGGTCGCGTCGGCGTCGCCGAGCTGCACGTTGCCGGTCAGGTCGGCCGTGATCTGCATGGCGCGCTTGCCGTTCACGTGCTCGATCGGCGAGAACGGCGTCCCGTCCGAGAGCCCGGTCGCGGCGACGTTCACGAAGCCTTTCTGTTTCGCGAGCAGATTCTCGAAGCTCTGACCCGTCGCGCGCAGGAGGTCGAGATTCGATCCGATCAGCGCGACCTGGAGCGGCTTCGCGGACGAGCTGCCGACGAACGGCACGTCTTCGACGTCGGTGACGACGCCGTCGAGAGCCGGCAGCCGGCCGCGAACGGCGTTGAGGACGTCCGTGGTCGTCACCTTGCGCTTCGCTTTGAGGCGGACGTCGATCGTCCCGACGTTGGGCTGCCCGGCCTGCGCGCCGATCGAGGTGTAGACGGCGCTCACGGCCGGATCCTTGAGGATCGACGATTCGAGGGCGGCGGCCGAGGTCTCGACTTCGGCCATGCTCGTCCCGAGCGGCGTCGAGAACGTCACGAGGAATTCGCCCCGGTCGAGATGCGGGATGAAGCCCTTCGGGATGAACGGGATGAGCGCGAGGCCCGCCGCGAAGGCGGCGAACGCGAGCGCCATCACGGACTTACGATGGACGAGCGACCACGTGAGGACGTGCCGGTAGCGCGGATGCGCGAGGAAGTGCTCGACGTCGATCGTACGCGGGCCCTTCGTGCGCTTGGGCAGCCACCAGGCGGCGATCGTCGGGGAGAGCGTTCGCGCGGCGAGCAGCGAGAAGATGACGGCGGCCGATGCGGTCAGACCGAACGGCCGGAAGAATTGCCCGAGCGTCCCGCGCATGAGGCCGATCGGCAGGAAGACGGCGACGATCGTGAGCGAGGCGGCGACGAGCGTCAGCCCAATCTCCTTATTCGCTTCGAGCGCGGCGCCTTTGGCGGTCTCGCCGTTCTCGAGATGGCGCACGATGTTCTCGACCGCGACGATCGCGTCGTCGAGGATGACCCCGACCACGAGTGCGAGCGCGAGCAGCGTGATCGTCTCGAGTTTGAAGTGGAACATCCACATGACGATCGCCGTGCCGAGCAGCGAGACCGGGATCGCGATCGCCGAGATCGCGGTCGCGCGCCAATCCCGCAGGAACGGCAGGATGACGAGGATCGCGAGCAAGACCGCGAGCAGCAGCGCCTCCTGCGTCGCTCGCGAGGCTTCGAGGATGTACGTGACCTGGGTCGAGGCCTGCGAGACGGCGACCGCCGGGAGCGTCTTCGCGATCGCGGCCATCGCCTCGTCGCAGGCTTCGCCGACGTCGAGCGTGTTCGCGTTCGCGGTCTTCGTCACGCTGATCGCGACCGCGGGTTTCCCGTCGACGCGGAAGACGGACGCGTTGTCGCCCGTCGTCACGCCGCCGACGACCTTGGCCGTGCGGACGCCCGGGATCGCTTCGAGTTTCGGCTCGATCTGCGCTTTCGCGAGCGCGGCGATCGCCGCGGGCGACGCGGAGCCGGCGAGCGCGTACGTCACGACGGGACTCTCGTTGAGGTCTTCGGTCGAGACGGTCGTCTTGATCGCGGCGGGCAGGCGCGCGTCGCGGAGCGCGTCCTCGACCTCCTGCTTGCGGGCCGCGAGCCCTTCGCTCACGTCGAACGAGAGATCGATCTCGACGAACTGCGGATAGGTCAGCGAGTGCGACCGGTCGACGCCGGAGAGGCCGTGCAGCGCCCGCTCGATACGGTCGGTCGCATCGCGCTCGTTGAGCGAGACGTCGTTTTGGCCCGTCTGCGCCGTGACGATGACGACCGGAAAGGCGATGTCGGGAAAGAGCCCGAGCTTGAGATTGAGGAACGCGAAAACGCCCGCGATCGAGATCAACGCCCACAGGACGATCGACGTCCGCGGATAGTCGATCGCGAGGTAGGAGATGCTGAAGAGACGCGTTAGGGTTTGGCCAGGCCGAGCCGGAACTGCTGCCGGCTGGTTTTCGAGACGAGCCACCGGGTGCTCTTGTTACTGATCGTCGAGAACGACCCTGCGAGGATCAGCGATCGCACTTCCGCGCGCGTGATCTTCACGACCCCGCCCGATTGCAGCATCGCCGTCGAACGCTCGATCTCGCGCAGCGTCGCGACGGCGAAGAGCACCGGGAGCAGGCAGAAGAGGCGGATCTGCACCGCGAGCTTCGGTATGGTATTGATGTAATCGAGCGATTTGCGGATGTCGTCGCGGGCGAGATCGAGCAACGCTCCGAGCGCTTCACGATTCTGCGCCTGATTCGCGTTCTCGAGCATCCGCGCGTGACCCGAACCCCGCGCGCGCAAGAGATCCTCCGGGATATACGCGGAGTTCTCGTGTTCGTAATCCCAGGCGATATCTTTGATGATGTTGATCGTCTGCAGCGCCTCGCCGAACGCCTCGCAATTGACGAGCATGCGCTCGTAGTCGGTCGTCTTGACGAGCGCCGAGTGGTTGAACCAGAGGTCGGTGAGCATGTGGCCGACGGTGCCCGCGACGTAATAACAGTAGAGCTTGTACTCGGGCATCGTCTGGATGCGGATCCCGCTCGGATACCGCCCGACGAATTCGCTCATGCCGACGACCATCTCGCGCGCCCACTTCTCGACGATGTTCGCGCTCGCGATCGGCAGCGAGTGGAACAAATCGAAGACGAGCTTCGTCCCTTGAATGAGTTCGAGATAGTTCGGATCGGCGTTGATGTCGGCGGCGTCGCTCGAAAAGGTTTCGGCCTTGAGCGAATCGTCGAAGCACTCGAGAAAGCGCGCGAGAAGCTCCTGGCGGCGAGCGGCCGTCGCCGTCCCGTCGTCTTCGACGGTATCGGCGATCCGGCACAAGAGGTAGCCGACGAGGACCGCCTTGCCGAGCTCGCCCGGCAGGACCGAGATACCGATCGCGAAGGTGCGCGAGACGCGCGTGATCATGCCGCGCGCGAACGCGAGTGCCGCCTTCTCGTTCGCGGCCCCTTCGCGTCCGACGGGCTCGCTTTTAATCGCCATGCGTTTGCGTTTTCAGTGCTTCGAATGCTTTCTGTAATCGATGTCGAGCGCGAATCATTCGCAGGACTGCGATGGACGCGCGGCACAGTCCGCGTCATGCGAACCGCCTCGTACCATGACCCGTCGTCCGAAGCGAGTGCGCCGCCGCGCTCGCGTTCGTGTGTGCTTATGGCGGGCGTGCCCGCGTTTCCCTTCTACGCGCCGGACTGCGAGGCGGCGTGAAGCGCTCGGAATCGCCCGTGACGCGCAACGTCCTTTGCGTCTTCCCGCACTACTCGCCGTCGTTCGGAACCTTCGAGCACGCGTATCCGTTCGTCGGCGTCAAGGCCTTCATGCCGCCGCAGGGCATCCTCGTGATCGCGAATTATCTGCCCGCGAATTGGCAGGTCCGCTTTATCGACGAGAACGTCCGGCGAGCCGGTCCCGCCGATTTCGCGTGGGCCGACGTCGTCTTCGCGAGCGGCATGCACATCCAAAAGCCGCAGATCAACGATATCAATCGGCGCGCTCACCTGCACGGCAAGGTAACCGCGCTCGGCGGTCCGTCGGTTTCGGGTTGCCCCGAATACTATCCCGACTTCGATTACCTGCATGTGGGAGAGCTCGGCGACGCGACGGACGAGTTGGTCCGAATGCTCGCGGAATCCGTCGCGCGGCCGGCGACGCAGATTCGCTTGACCACCAAAGAACGTCTGCCGCTCGGCGACTTCCCCGTCCCGGCGTACGAGAAGCTCGACGTCTCGAAATACTTTCTCGGCAGCGTGCAGTTCTCGAGCGGCTGCCCGTACAGCTGCGAATTCTGCGACATCCCCGAGCTCTACGGCCGTAACCCGCGCCTCAAGGCGCCGGAGCAGATCGTCTCCGAGCTCGACGCCATCCTCGCTGCGGGCGGCGAACGCGCGATCTACTTCGTCGACGACAACTTCGTCGGGAATCGTAAGGCGGCGAAGGAACTGCTGCCGCACCTCATCGCGTGGCAGAAGAAGAACGGCTTCGCCGTCCAGCTCGCCTGCGAGGCCACGCTCAACATCGCGAAATCCCCCGACCTGCTCGCGATGATGAAGGAGGCGTACTTCTGCACGATCTTCTGCGGCATCGAGACGCCCGACCCCGCGGCGCTCAAGTCGATGAAAAAAGACCAGAACAACCAGATGCCGATCATGGACGCGATCCACACGATCAATAGCTTCGGCATGGAAGTCGTCTCGGGCATCATCATGGGTCTCGACAGCGACACGATGGACACGCCCGACAAGATCCTCGAATTCGTCGAGCTCTCGAACATCCCGTTGCTGACGATCAACCTGCTGCAGGCGCTTCCGCGCACGCCGCTCTACCGCAGGCTCGAAGCCGAGGGCCGGCTCATCGACGAGCCGGGCCGCGAATCGAACGTCGATTTCAAAATCCCCTACGATCAGGTCGTCGCCATGTGGCGCCGCACGTTCACGGCGGCGTACACGCCCGAAGCGATCTACAAGCGGTTCGCGTACCACGTCGAGCACGTGTTCCCGAATCGCATCACGCCGCCGAATTCGAAGCAGCGCGTCAATCCGCGCAACATTCGGATCGCGCTACGCATCCTCGGCAATCTGCTCGTGCGCGTCGGCCTGATGAGCAACTATCGCGAGGTCTTCTGGAAGATGGCGATGCAGTCGCTGCGCAAGGGCAACATCGAGGCGATGTTCCACATCGGCATGGTGAGCCATCACCTCATCACCTTCGCGCGCGAAGCGGGCGAGGGCCGTCAGAGCGCGTCCTTCTACAATCAGGACGTCCGCGAATCCGAGGGCGAGACGCTCGCGGAGCTCAGCCGCACGGCCTAAGCGCGGCGCCGGCGTCCGTCGCGAACGCGGCGGGCGGCCCAAGCGCGAATCCCTGGAAAAAGAGCCGTTCGCGAAGGTCCGTCTCGCTCGCGAGCGATTCGCATGCGGCTCGGTGGGAGCTCGTCTCGACGCCTTCGACGACGACGTCGATGCCGAGCGCCCGCACCATGAGGAGCATGCCGGCGACGATCGCCCGCGCGCGGTCGTCGCCGGCTGCGAT
>CAZZZK010000063.1:0-10881 GCA_964658555.1 Vulcanimicrobiota bacterium
TGGTAGAGCACTTGCTTCGCATGTAAGGGGTCTGCGGTTCGAATCCGCACATCTCCACCACTTTCGAACCCGCATGGCGCGCGCCGTGCGGGTTTTTGTTAGGCGGAGCGGTCCGCCACCCGCAGCCTCGCCGGCGAATCGACGTTCCATTTGCTCGCCATGAGCTGGTGAACGCGCGGCGTGTCGAGGTCGACGCTCGGGATCGGTTTACCGTAGTAGAAGCCTTGCCACGCGTCGCACTGCAGCTTGTGCAACAGCACGGCCTGCTCGTGCGTCTCGACGCCTTCGGCGATGACGCGCGCGCCGAGGCGGTGCGCGAGCGACGCGATCGCGCCGACGATCGCGGCATCGGAGCGTCCTTCGTCGAGATCGCCGACGAAGACGCGATCGATCTTCACCGTATCGATGCGGAAGTGCTTGAGATACGCGATCGACGAATAGCCCGTTCCGAAATCGTCGATCGCGACGCGGACGCCGAGCGCTTGAAGCGCGGCGACGATGCCGATCGCCTCGTCGACGTCGTGGACGAGCGAACTCTCCGTCAGTTCGAGCTCGAGGCAGCGCGCGGGTAATCCCGTCTCGGCGAGCGTCGCTCTGACGATCTCGACGAAACCGCCGTGCTGCAGCTGCCGAACCGAGACGTTCACGGAGATGCCGAGCTGCGGATAGCCGGCCTCGTGGATCTGGCGCGTCTTCCGGCAGGCCGCGCGCAGCACGCTGCGGCCGACTTCGACGATCAGCCCGCTCGCTTCGATCATCGAGATGAAGCGGTCGGGGACGATCATTCCGAGCGCGGGGTGATTCCAGCGCACGAGCGCTTCGAACGAGGTGATCGTGCCGTGCGTCGCGTCGACGATCGGCTGGTACGCAACCTCGAACTCTTCGTCGTCGACCGCGCGACGCAGGTCGCCCTCGAGGCGTTCGCGTTCGTCCGCTTCGGCGCGCATCGATGCGTTGAAGAAGTACGCCTCGTTGCCGCCCGCGGCTTTCGCGAGATACATCGCCGTGTCGGAATCGCGGATGAGCACGTCCGCGGAGGTGACGTCGCTTCCGAAGATGCGGACGCCGATGCTCGCCATCGCCCGCAGCGTCGTGCCGCCGAGCTCGAACGGATCGCGCAGCGCCGCCGCGATCTTATCGACGACGCAGCGGACGTCGCTGCGATCGCGGACGTCTTCGAGCACGATCACGAATTCGTCGCCGCCGTTGCGTGCGACGAGGTCGGTCGAGCGCACGGATGCGACGAGCCGGCGCGCCACCTCGCGCAGCAGCTCGTCGCCGACGACGTGACCGAACGTGTCGTTGACGCGCTTGAAGTGATCGAGATCGATGAAGACGATCGCCGCGTTCGCGGGCTCGCGTTCGCACCGCTTGATGACCGCGTTGATCCGTTCGTGGAGCAGCGCGCGATTGGGAAGTTCCGTGAGCGCGTCGTGTTTCGCGCGGTAGGCGATCTCTTCTTCTGCGCGCTTGCGCTGCGTGATGTCGACCGCGGTCCCGAAGAAGCTCAGCGGCAGGCCGCACATATCGTACAGATATTCGCCGTGCTGCTGGATCCAGCAGACGTCGCCGTCGGCGCGGACGAGCCGCACGTCGACGGCGAACGGCCGGTGGAGTTCTCGCGCCACGTTCATGCTCTTCTCGAGCAGCTTGCGATCGTCGGGATGCACGAACTGCGTGAGATCGTCGCCGTTCGGAAACGGTCGGCCGGGCGGCCATTTGAGCATATTGAGCATCTGCGGCGACCAGGTGACGCGGCCGGTTCGCATATCGACTTCCCACACGCCCGCTCCGGCGTTCGTCTGCGCGCGCGAGAGCGTCGAGCGGCTGCGTTCGAGCTCGCGGGCGATCGCCTCGCTCTCGGTGACGTTGAGCGCGACGCAGATGCTGCCCGCTTCGAAGCCGCGGCCCGCGGGGCGCGGCTCGACGAGCACTTGGAAGCATTGATCTTCGAGCGTCCCGCGAAACGTTCGGCCGCCGCCGTCGCGCGAACGCTCGGCCTCGATCGCGAAGACGTCGTCGATCTGCCGCCCGACGAGCCGGCCCGGGCGGATCGACGTGGTCTCGAGGCCGGTACCGCTCACGGAGGTGATCGCATCGTCGCCGTCCGTGGTCAGCACGATCGCCGGTAGCTGCGAGAGCAGCAGCGACAATCGCCGTTCGCTCGCGTCGAGCGCGCCGATCTTCTCCCGCATCTCGGCCGTCTGAAAGATGAGCCGATCGCGCAGCGGCCGCAGCACGATGATCGCTTCGACGACGAGCGTGAAGACGACGATCGCGAGCGCGAAGAACTCGTCGAGCACGACCCGATTGCCGAGCGACGCCCGTGCGCGCGCGTACGCCGCCGCGAGGCGGGCGTCGGCGCTTTCGAGCAACGCCGCTTCGCCGCGTACGGCGTCGGCGTCGGCGGCCGAGCGAGCCTCGTCCGCGGCCGCGATGCGGCGAGCGAGCGTCGCGAGCCGCGCGGTGCGCGCGACCGTCGCGAAAGGGCGGCCGGTCTCGATCGCCCACACGTCGGAGGACGGCCATCCCGGCAGATGCAGTTCGCCGTGCGGATCGACGAGCCGATGCTGGCTCGCGACCAGGTCGTCGACGGCCCCGCGCAGCTGGCGGCCGAGCACGCGGCGCTGCGCTCCGCCCGCATCCGTCGTCCGGGCGGCGAGGGCCGCGACGAGGCGGACGGCGCCGGGCTGCCCTGCGGCGAGGTCGGTCGCGCGCGTCGCGCGCTCGAGTTCGCCCGCGCCGAGCATGATCGCGAGCGAGCCGATCGCCACGCAGAGCGCGACGAGCGCGCACGCGACGATCGAGGACCGCCGGAAGTTGAGTTTGTCGTCCGCGATCGTAGCGCCGGGCCCCGAGACGTTCACCCGTTCTCTATCGACTCGAAGCAGAAACGACCGCAAGGCCGTGCCGCTTCGCCTCGCGAGGTGTGCGCGCGTTCACACCGTGCATCGTTTACCGTGCATGCGGGTACGCACGGCTCATGTGTTGGACGCTGGACACGAAGGACGTGCACGCGGCACGCGCGGCTCGCAAGGCCGCGACGCTCGTGCTCCGGTCATTTACGAGCTGCGAAGCGACGCTCGGCGCGGCCGAACTCATCATCGGCGAGCTGCTCTCCAACGCGGCGCGTCACGCCGACGGCAAGGTCTGCCTCGAGCTCGGTTCGCAGCGCGGGCACGCCGAGATCTCCGTTCACGACACGTCGGCGATGTTCGCACTCGATATCTGCCGCCCGCTCGATGAGTATTCCGAGAGCGGCCGCGGCCTCTTCATCATCAGCGAGCTCGCGAAGCGCGTGGACGTCTCGCCGGTGTCCGGGATCGGCAAGCGCGTCTCCGTGCTTCTCGATCTGCCGCTCGAGCCCGATACCGTCATCGATCGCCCCTGCTGGAAGAGCTACCTGCGTCACGAGGCGGGCATCTGCATGGCGCCAAGAATCTCGCGCTACCACCCCGAACTCGTCGGACGTGCTTCTCGCTAGACTCGGAGATTGGTCCGCACCGCTCTTCGCGATCGTCGTCCTCATCGTTCTCGTGCTCGCGTCCTCCGCGTTCGCGCGCGGTTTTCCGGCAAACATCATCCTCTCGTTCGGTCTGCTGTTCGCGGCGATCGCCGGGCTGATCTCGTTCACGGCGGCGACCTCGCTCGATCCGAAGAATCGCGAGGCGCACGATCACGATCACTAACCCCGAATAGTCACCGCCGCTAGCCCCGATGGACGTCGTCGATCCACTCGATGCCCTCGTTCGGCACGATCGCGATCGGCAGATTCACGACGATCGGCTCCTGACCGCTGCGCACGACGACGCACGTCAACACGTCGCTATCGCTCGCGTTGCTCTCCTGATGCGGCACGAACGGCGGCACGAAGATGAAATCGCCCGGGCCCGCTTCCGCCGCGAACTCGAGGCGCTCGCCCCAGCGCATCCGGGCGCGGCCGCTCACGACGTAGAGTACGCTCTCGAGCTCGCCGTGATGGTGGGCGCCCGTCGCGGCCGACGGCTCGATCGCGACCGTCCCGGCCCACATCGCCTTCGCGCCCGCGGCGGCGCGGGTGATCGCGGCGGCGCGATGCATCCCGGGCGTCTGCGGCGTGTTCGTATCGAACGCTCCGGCCTTCACGACGACGACGCCCTCGGCACGCCAATCCGGCCGCGCGGTCACCGGATCGCGTCCGAGCCGGCGGCGACGATCACGAGATCGACCGGCGCGAGATAGCGTTCGGCGGCGGCGCGAATCGCCGCCGTATCGACCGCTTCGACGCGCGCGCGGAACGTATCGACGTAGTCGTCGCCGAGATCGTAGAGCGCGAGCCGTTCGAGCTGCTGCGCGATGCCGGCGTTCGTCGCGAGCCCGACGAGCTGCGTACCGACGAGCGAGTTCCGCTGCTGCACGAGTTCGCGCGCGGAGGGTCCGCTCGCGACGTAGTCCTCGAGGACGCTCGTGACGGACGCGACCGCGCGCTCGACGTTCGCGGGATTCACGCCGATCGTGATGCGCCACGGGCCGGGAGTCCGCCCGCACGAGAGGAAGCCGCTGGTCACGCCGTACGTCAGGCCCTCGCGATCGCGCAAGCGCAGACCGAGCCGCGAACTGAGCGTCGATTGCCCGAGGATCCCGTTCGCGAGCATCGCCGCGAGATAGTCCTCGTCCGAACGCACGAGCGTCGTCGTGCGGCCGAGGATCATATCGACGTTCGTCTTGCGTTCGATCGTCACGCGATCGCGGACCGCCGCCGGCGGACCCGTCCGGGCGGGGAACGCCGGCACGGGCTCGCGCGTATCGAACGGCACCGCTCCGAGCGTCCGCTCCGCGAGCGCGAGGAACGTCTCTTCGTCGACGCCGCCCGCGGCGCTGAGCCGCACGGGCGCCCGCAGGACGGTTCCCGCGTGATAGGCGCGCACGAGGTCGAGATCGATCGCCTCGACGTCCGCGAGGAGCACGTCGATCGCCGGCTCGAAGTTCGGATCGCCCGGACGGTACGCCAGTTCGAGGAACCGCTGCAACGCGCGCCAGCCGGTCGACGTCTTCAGCAGCCGCAGCGAACCGGTCAGCTCGGATTTCACGCGTTCGAGCTCGACCGCGGCGAAGGCGGGCTCGCGCAGCTCTTCGGCGAGCGTTTCCATGAGCAGCGGCAGATCGCTCGCGCGCGCGGCGCCGGTGAACCGGAACGCGAGCGGATCGTAGCCCGCTCCGCGCTCGTTATCCGCACCGTAGGCGCGGCGGACGCCCGCGCGTTCGAGGCGCTCCTCGATCGCGATCCGGTCGCTCGCGCGCGTGCCGCGCGAGAGCATCTCCGCGACGATCGCCGGGAGCAGCGGATGCTCGGACGCGCGTGCGAACCCCGCGTCGATCATGCCGCGAACGTGGACCGTCGCGCTGCTCTCGTTCGCGACGTAGCTCGCCGCCGAGCCGCTCGCGAGCGTCGCGCGCGCGATCCGCTCGGCGAACCGGTGCGGCCGGCCGGGCGAGACCGCGGGGAGCGCGGCCATCTCGATCCGCTCGCCCGCGCCCGGCCGCTCCTCGACGGGCTCGAACGGCGTCACCGAAAAGATCTTCGGCGCGCCCGGCAGCAGCGTGCCGACCGTCCGGTTATCGTCGTGCAAGTAGGTCGTCGCGGCGGCGCGCACCTCGTCGATCCCGACGGCCGCGACGCGCTCGAGATAATCGTCGTCGAGATGCCAGCTGCCGACCGCTTCGAACTCGCCGAGCCGCTGCGCGAGTCCGAACGTCCCGTCGCGCGCGAACGCTCGCTGGACGGCGATCTGCGTCCGTGCGCGCTCGAGTTCTTCCGCCGTCGGGCCCGCGCTCGCGAGCTCCGCGAGCGTCGCGTCGATGCGGCCGCGGACGACGTCCGGTGCGACGTCCGGCTTCACGCTGACGATGACCTGGAAGAGGCCCGGATCGCGCGAGGCCCAGTTCCAGGCCGAGACGTCGAGCGCGAGCTTCTCGTCGACGAGCGCGCGCGAGAGGCGGCTCGTCTCGCCGCGGCCGAGGATGCGCGAGAGCACGTCGAGCGCGTAGCCGTCGTTGGGCACGTTCCGCGCGAGCGCGCGCTCGGCGAGCTGCGCGCGCGAGAGCACGTGCTGCTGCCCGAACGCCGCCGGCGTGTGATAGGCGTACGCGACGATCGTTTCGTCGCCCGGACGCTTGACCGTGATCGCGCGCTCGCCGAGCTGCGGCGGCTCGCTCGTGTAGACGTCGGGGATCGCGACGGCCGAACGCGGCAACGCGCCGAAGTGGTCGTCGACGAGCGCCCGCGTCGCCTCGACGTCGACGTCGCCGACGATGAAGACCGTCGCGTTGTCGGGATGGTAGAACGTATCGTAGAGTTCGCGCAGGCGTTCCGTCGACACGCCCTCGACGTCCGTGCGCCAGCCGATCGTCGGATGGTGGTACGGATGCTCGCGAAACGCCGCCGCGACGAGCGCGAAATTGAGCACGCGCGCGGCCGAATTGTCGCTGCGTTCGAGTTCGTTGCGCACGACCGTCATCTCGCTGCGTCGTTCGGAATCCGCGATCAGCGCGGCACGCATGCGATCGGCTTCGAGTTCGATCGCGAGCGGCAGAAATTCGATCGGTACGGTTTCGAAATAATTCGTGCGATCGATCCACGTGGTCGCGTTCTTGCTCGCGCCGATCTCGTTCATGATGTCGGCGAACGCGCGGCCGTTCGCGCGATTGTGGCGCGGCGTCCCCTTGAAGAGCATGTGCTCGAGCAGATGCGACGATCCCGTGTAGCCCACGGCCTCGTTCCGCGCACCGACGCGGTACAGCACCATGATCGTCGCGACCGGCGCCGCGCCCGCGGCGATGACGACGACCCGCAGACCGTTCTCGAGCGTATACTCGAGCGGCGCGCTCGGTGCGGAGGTTGCAAGCATCCCGCTATGATACGCGGTCGCGCGCACGCATGCTTCCGACATGCGTCACATACGCCCGACGAGGCCGCGGAGGCGCGCGCGCGAAGCGTCGAAAGGATGTCTCACGCCGCGTCCGCCGCGCTCCCGGCTTTCCTCGCCTCGCTCGTCGAATTCGTCGAAGCGCTCACGATCGTGCTCGCGGTCGGCGTCACGCGCGGCTGGCGCTCCGCGCTCCTCGGCAGTCTCGCGGCCGCGCTCGCGCTCGCGGTCGCCGTCGCGCTCTTCGGCCCGCTGCTCGGCCGCGTGCCGCTCGCCGCGCTGCAGCTCGTCGTCGGCATCGCGCTGCTCTTCTTCGGCTTGCGCTGGCTGCGCAAGGCGGCGCTGCGCTACGCGGGCACGATCGCCTTTCACGACGAGGGCGCGATCTACGCGAGACAATCGCAGCGCCTGATCGCGGGCCCGCTGCGTTCGGGCTTCGACGGCGTCGGTTTCGCGACGGCGTTTCAGGCGGTCGCGCTCGAGGGTCTCGAGGTCGTCTTCATCGTCGTCGCCGTCGGGGCGACGGCGGGCGCGCTCGTCCCGGCGAGCCTCGGCGCGCTCGCGGCCGGGATCGTCGTGATCGGCGCGGGCGTCGCGCTCCGGGCGCCGCTCTCGCGCGTCCCGGAGAACGCGCTCAAATGCTGCGTCGGGATCATGCTCTCGGCGTTCGGCACGTTCTGGGCGGGCGAAGCGGTCGGCGCGGAGTGGCCGGGCGGAGATCTCTCGCTGCTCTGGCTGATCGGCGGCTACGGCATCGCGGCCGCGCTCGCCGTCGTTGCGGCGCGCCGCGGGCGGCTCGCGTGAACGCGCTGCGCGGCGCGGCGAGCGAACTCGCCGGCCTGTTCGTCGAAGACGGCGCCTTCGCGCTCGGCATCGCCGTCTGGCTCGCGCTCGCGCTCGGCCTCGCGGCGGCGGCAGTCGTCCCGGCGGGGCTGCGCGGCTACCTGCTCTTCGGCGGGCTCGCGATCGTCCTCGTTACGAGCGTCGTGCGCTCGGCGCGAGCGCGTCCGTAACGCGTTCGGCGAACGCGGCCGTTCCGAGCGACGGCTCGCCCGCCCGCACGAGGTCGGCCGTGCGCGCGCCGCTCGCCACCGCAGCCGCGACCGCGTCTTCGATGCGCGACGCGCTCGTTTCGTCGCCGAGACTGTAGCGGCAGAGCAGCGCCGCGGAGAGGATCGCGGCGATCGGATTCGCGATCCCGCGGCCCGCGATGTCGGGTGCGGAGCCGCTGATCGGCTCGTAGAGTCCGAAGCGCGCCGCGCCGCCCGTTTCGGCGCCGAGCGTCGCGCTCGGGAGGTTGCCGAGCGATCCCGTCAGCATCCCCGCCTGGTCGCTCAGGATGTCGCCGAACGTGTTCTCCGTGAGGATCACGTCGAAGCGCAGCGGCTCGCGCACGAGTTGCATCGCCGCCGTATCGACGAGCATGTGCTCGAGCGCGACGTCCGCGTATTCGGCTTCGTGGATCGCGCTCACCGTGCGGCGCCAGAGGCGCCCGCTCTCGAGCACGTTCTGCTTATCGACCGACGTCACGCGGTTGCGGCGCCGGCGCGCGAGTTCGAAGGCGACGCGTGCGACGCGCTCGATCTCCGGCGCGCGATAGACGAGCGTATCGGTCGCCACGACGACGCCGTCTTCGATCTGCGTGTGTTTCGGTTCGCCGAAATAGAGTCCCGACGTCGTCTCGCGCACGACGACGAGATCGAGCCCGCGCACGAACTCCGCGCGCAGCGTCGACGCCTCCTCGAGCCCAGGCAGCATCGCGACGGGCCGCAGGTTCGCGAAGAGATCGAAGCGCTTGCGCAGCGACAGGATCGCGAATTCGGGCCGCTTTCCGGCGGGCTCCGCATCGTAGCGCGGATCGCCGACGGCGCCGAAGAGGATCGCCGCGCTCAGCGCGCAGACGTCGTGCGTTTCGGCGGGATAGGCGTCGCCCGTCCGATCGAGCGCCGCCGCGCCGACGAGCGCGTGCAAGAACGAGAGATCGGGCCGGACCGTCCGCAGCACGAGTTCCGCCGCGGCCGTCACCTCGACGCCGATCCCGTCGCCCGGCAGGACGGCGATCGTCTCGTTCACCGCGGGCTCATACGAAGCTGAACGGCAGCCGCGGCGTCTCGAGATACGTCGTGACGCCGATCGCGGACCCGAGCGCGGCGGCCGGCTCGAGCGCGGCCGTCAGCTTCGCGAGATCGTCCGATGCGAGCAGCAGCGTCGCGGACCAAAGCGGCGGCCGCTTTCCGGCATGCGAGATGCGCCGCGCCGAACGCGCGATACTCGTGCAGAGCTTCCAGAGATCGAGCGCGTGCTCGACGGCTTCGACGCCGCCGTCCATCATCGGCGCGCGCGCCGACCGCGTCGCGCGGGCGGTCACGCGGCGCAGATACGGTTCGCCGAACGGCGACGCGTGCGGGCCCGCGTAGACGTGGATCGCGCATTCGCGCAGATCTTTGTAGCGCACGAGCGCGCGCGACCAGCGCGACGACTGGTCCGCGACGAAGGCCTCGAGTTCGTTCGCCGAGGCGACGATCGAGAAGGGCGGCAGCGGCATCGCGGCGCCGAGCGCGCTCGCGCGTTCGACCGCTCGCTCGTGGATGCGCGCTTCGGTCGCCTGCCACGGCTCGTCGCCGGAGCGCCGGTCGCGTTCGCCCGGCGAATAGGTCGTCGCGTCGACGTACGACAGCAGCAGCGAGAAACGGCCGAAACCGACCGCCGCGATGCGCCGGCCCTCGATCGTGAGTTTGCGCCCGGCGATGCCGGGCGCGCAGACCGCGTAGAGAACGGCGGCCCGCCCGGCGGGATGCGGGCGCGGCGCGCGGCGGGCGTTCACCGTCCCCATCGCCCGGCGTCAGCTCTCGGGTTCGGCGACGGCCGTACCGTTGGTCGCGACGTACGTGCGATCGATCGGCGTCCGTTCGAGCAGCGAGAGATGGGTCATCAGGAGGCTGCGCAGTTCGCTCTTCGCGATCTCCGCGGATTCGAGCGCGCGCTGATGTTCGCGGCGCGCGTCGTTCGCGCGGTCGCCGAACGAGGCGATCTCCTTCTCGACCGAGATGCGCGCCTCGGCGCGGATCAGATCGGCTTCCTTGTGCGCGCTCGCCTTGACCTCGTCGGCGGTACGCTGCGCGAGGAGCAACGTGTTGTGCAGCGACTCTTCCATCGCTTTGAAGTGGCTGATGCGCTCGCGCAGATCCGAGATCTCCGCCTCGAGCGCCGCGCGCGAATGCGCCTCGTCCTCGAACGCTTCGATGATCTCGTCGAGATACTGATCGACGTCCGCGGTGTCGTAGCCGTTGAGCTTCTTCTTGAAGACCTTGTGCTGGATATCGACGACCGAGAGCTTCGCCACGTCAGCCGCGATTCGTCATGAAATCGAACGACCCGTCCGAGCCGAGCGTCTCGCGGATGCCGGCCGAATTGACGGGGACGCCCGGCGGAACGACGAGGTACATCGCATCGGCGAGCTTTTGAATCTTGCCGTCCAGCGTGTAGGCGACGCCGCTCGTGAAATCGACGACCCGCTGCAAGAGCCCGCGGTCGACTCCCTGCAGATTCACGATCACGACCTGACGCGCGCGCAGCGCATCGGCGATCTCCGTGACGTCGGCGAACGCGCGCGGCGCGAAGAGGCTGACCTCACCGCTCGCGGCGGCGCCTCGCCGCGGCTCGCGCGCGGAGAACGGCACGACGTTCTTACGCGGCGGCTGCGGCTGCTGCGCGGCGTCGGGATAGAATTCCTCGACGTCGTCGTCCTCGTGGATCGCGAAGATCGATCCGAGCTTGTGGAGGAAGTTCTTATTTCCGCGCTGGTCGCTGAGTTCGTCGTTCATTCACGCGCTCCAAAGATCGCGGTCCCGATGCGTAGCATCGTCGATCCGCAGCCGATCGCTTCTTCCCAGTCGCCCGACATCCCGATCGAGAGCGTCGTCCCGCCGACCGCGCCGAACGCGCGGGCGGCACGCTCGAACGCGCGCTCGATCTC
>CAZZZK010000064.1:0-10805 GCA_964658555.1 Vulcanimicrobiota bacterium
CCTCGCCCGCGCGCGGCACGCCCGCCCCGTGAACGATCACGACCGGTGCGCCGGCCGCGACCGCCGCGGCGAGCAGCTCGTCGCCGAGCCCGTCGACGGAGTTGACGACGTCGCCGCCGAGCGCGTGCGCGTCCGCGAACACCTCGGCTTTCGTCGTATCGATCGAGATCGGGCACCCGGGATCGTTCGCGCGGACCTCGCGCACGACGGGGAGCAGCCGTTCGCGTTCCTCGCGCGCCGAGATGCGGACGTGTCCGGGCCGCGTCGATTCCGCGCCGATGTCGACGAGATCGGCACCGAGCCTGGTCATCCGCGACGCGCGCTCGGCGGCCGCGTGCGGCGCCGTCAGCCCGTCGCCCGAGAACGAATCGGGCGTCGCGTTGACGATCCCCATGACGTACGTCCGCGTGCCCCACGCGAACGTTCGGCCGCGGAGCGTCAGCGCGCGCCGGCCGCTACCGCTCCGGTTCACGAGACGCTATCGCCGGGATTCGACGACGTTCGCGAGCCACCAATCGCGCAGCGTCCCGGTTAGGAACGTCGAGCCCGTCACCACGACGACGTGACCGCTGTCGGTGTTGCGGCGCGCGATCGAGAGCGCTTCGATCGGATCGCCGATCGTCCGCGCCGAGATGCCGGCCTGCTCGGCCATGTTCGCGAGCCGCAGCGGCCGCTCCGAGATGCGTCCCTGCGCCTCGAACGTCGTGAAGATGAACGACGCCGGTAAGGCGAACAGCGGCGCGAGGATGTTCGCCGCATCCTTACTCTCGAGAATCGCGGCGACGATCGTGAAGCGCGTCCCGGGGAACGTTTCGAGCAGCGAACTCGCGAGCGAGGCCGCTTTGTCCGGATTGTGCGCGATATCGAACACGACGTTCGGAAAGCCCGGAAAGAACTCCATGCGGCCCGGGATGACGAGTTGCGCGAAGCCGCGTTCGACGGCTTCGATCGAGACGTGCAGATCGTCCGGCAGCCGTTCGAGGACGGCGATCGCGACGGCCGCGTTGCGCTCCTGAAACCGCCCGAGCACGGGCAGCGAGATCTCGTAGGTTCCGCGCGCGGTGCGCACGGCGAACGACTGACCGTAACGCTCGCTGCGCCGCTCGGCGATCGCCGTCACCTCGTCGACGGCGACGAACGGCGCGCCGCGTTCGGCGCAGACGGCCTCGATCACGCCCCGCGCGGGCTCGCTCGCGGCCGATACGAGCGCGATCCCCGGCTTCACGATCCCGGCCTTATCGAAGGCGATCTTCTCGACCGTATCGCCGAGCACGTCCATGTGATCGAGCCCGACGTTCGTGATCGCCGCGACCGCGGGCACGATGAGGTTCGTGCCGTCGAGCGTCCCGCCGATGCCGACTTCGATGACGGCCGCATCGACGCGCTCCTCGGCGAAGTAGACGAACGCGATCGCGAGCAGCGTCTCGAAGTACGTCGGCCGCCCGTAATCGCGCGCGATGTCGTCCATCGCGGGATGCATCGCGCCGAGGATGTCGCCGAAACGTTCCTCCGAGACCGGGACGCCGTCGATGCGCGCGCGTTCGGTCATCGAACTGAGATGCGGCTTCGCGTGCAGGGCGACGCGCTTCCCGCTCGCACTCATCGCCGCGGCGATCATCGTCGCGGTCGAACCCTTCCCGCTCGTCCCGCCGACGTGCACCGTCGGATATTGCAGATGCGGATCGCCGAGCCGGGCGAGGAACGCCTGCATCCGGCCCAGACGATACGGATCGCGGCGCGACACGGTCTCGTTGATCGTACCGAGCAGATACGTGACGGCCGATTGGTACGTCACCGTACTATCCTTCCACCACGGCGCCGGAGAGGAGATCGAGCGCGTGCGGTAACGCCGGCAGCAGCACGGCGAGCGTCTCGCGCACGGCTTTCGGGCTCCCCGGCAGGTTGACGATCAGCGTCGATCCGCGAACGCCCGCGATCGCGCGCGACAGCATCGCCGTCTTCACGATCCGCGCCGAGGCCGTACGCATCGCTTCGCCGATCCCGGGGATCTCGTAATCGAGCACGCCCGCCGTCGCCTGCGGCGTGCGGTCGCGCGCCGCGAGCCCGGTGCCGCCGCTCGTGAGGACGAGCGGGAGGCGCCGCCGGTCGGCGAGTTCGATCAGTTCGGCCTGCAGCGCGGCGGGATCGTCGGCGAGCACGCGCTCGTATACGACTTCGTACGCATCGCCGAGCGCCTCGCGCGCCGCCGGGATGCAGGCATCGGGCCGCGTCCCCGCAGCCGCGCGATCGGAGAGGACGACGACCGCGACCGGCCGGCTCACGATGCGGGCTCCGGGGCGCGCCACGTCCCGCTCTTCCCGCCGCGCTTCTCGATGAGCCGTACCGATTCGATCGTGATCCCCTTCTCGAGCGATTTCGTCATGTCGTAGATCGTCAGCGCGGCGACGCTCGCCGCGACCATGGCCTCCATTTCGACGCCGGTCGGCCCGGCCGTGTGCGCCGTCGCGTCGATGCGCAGCACCGTCGGTTCGGGCCACGCGAATTCGACCGCGACGCTCGCGAGCGGCAACGGATGCGCGAGCGGGATCAGCGCGGCCGTCCGCTTCGCGGCGAAGATGCCGGCGATCTGCGCGGTCGTGAAGGCGTCGCCCTTCGCGAGCGTCGCCGAGCGGAGCGCGTCGGCCGCTTCCGCCGAAAAGCGGACGTCCGCGCGGGCGCGCGCGAAGCGCTCGGTCGTCGCCTTCGCGCCGACGTCGACCATCGCCACGCCGCCCGACGCGGTCACGTGCGACGGGCGACCCGGTGCCGTCAGGGCAGCCGCGACGTCGAGGCGTTGCCTTGGAAACGCACCCAGACGAGCGAGAGGATGCCGAGAACCGCGAACAGCACGGCGTGCGAGAGATGCTTCCCGGGATGGCTCGTACCGATCTGCAGGATGCCGGCCGCGTAGAGGATCGCGATGATGAAGAAAACGATCGCGAGGGCGAACGCGAGAGGCTTCACGAGATGACCTTTGCTAAGCTGAGCGCGAGACACAGCGTCCCGAAGACCAAACAATACCATCCGAACGGCCGCAAGTCATGCGATGCGAACCACCGCGTGAGGAATGCGACCGATGCGTACGCGGTGATCGCGGCGAGCACGCCGCCCGCGGCCGCCTGCGTCGCGACGGTGGTCGAGCCGACCTCGAAGAGTTTGGGGATCTCGAGCACCGACGCCGCGAAGATCACGGGCGTCGCGAGCAAGAACGAGTAGCGCGCTGCGTCTTCGTGATCGAGCCGCAGCAGCAGGCCCGCGACGATCGACGAACCCGAGCGCGAGATCCCGGGCAGCAGCGCCGCCGCCTGCGCGAGACCGATCGCGCCGCCGTCTTTCCACGGTAGCACGGCGAGCGGTCGGGATGCGTCGGTCCGCGCGAGCGATCGGCGGCGTAGCGTCTCGCCCGCGAACATCACGAAGGCGTTGAGGATCAGGAAGCCCGCGACGAGCGCCGTCGACCCGAAGAACGCGCGTACGGGCGCCTCGAGAAACAGCCCGAGGATCGCGACCGGGATCGTCCCGACGACGAGCAGCCAGCCGACGTGCTCGTCGGGATCGGAGCCGAGCTTCCCGCGCGCGACGCTCGTGACGAGCGCGCGCACGATGCGCACCCAGTCGTTACGGTAGAAGACGATCAGCGCGATCGCCGTGCCCAGATGCAGCGCGACCACGTAGGCGAGGAACGTCGGATCGGTGCGGTCGATCCGCCAGCGCAGCAACGCCGGCACGAGGACCGTGTGACCGAGGCTCGAGACCGGGAAGAGTTCGCTCGCTCCCTGCAGCACGGCGAGCAGCATCGCCTGAAGCCAGGTCACGAGCGAACCGTCCCGCTACTGTCCGGTGAAATCGACCTGGAACAGATACGATCCCGCGGTCGGGACGCAGTTCACGGTCTCCGCATTGTACGACGTGGCCTTGGCCGCGGCGATCGCGGATTGGTCGAGTGCCGGATTGCCCGCGCTCTTGCTGATCGACGTCGCCGAGACGCTGCCGTCCGCGCTGAGCGTGACCTTCACGACGGCGGTCCCGACGGCTCCCTGCTCCTTCGCGATCTCGGGATAGTCGGCGTCGGCGGCCTGACCCTTGATCGACGCGTCCTTGTTCGGGACGGCGCACGCGGGTTTCGGCGTCGGGGTGGGCGTCGGGACGGGGGTCGGCGCGGGCGTCGCCGGGACGCCGGTCGCCGCGGGCGCCGGAGGGCCGGTGTCTTTCGTACCGGACGGGTTGCCGTTCTCGTTGCCGACCTTCGGGGCGACGTATTTATTTTCCGAGGGTCCGGTCTGCGAGACCGAATGCGTCTTCGGAGGCGTGACCTTGAGCTTGACCTGCGGCGGCGGGTTCGTCTGCTTCACCGGCGGCGGCGTCGACTTGGGCGGCGGCGTCGGCGGCGGGGGGGTCGGCGTCGGCGGAGGCGGCGTCGGCGGCGTGACCTTCACCTTGTGGCTGACGGAGACTTTTTGATCGGGCTGCTTGCTCTCTTCTTGCGCTTTGAGCTTGAGGAACGGCAGCGCGAGCGCGTGCAGTACGATCGAGATGACGAACGCCCAGCCGAGGAACGAGCGTGCGCGGGCGAGCGACGTGCTGGAACGCTTCGTCGATGGTTCGGGCGGCGTTGAACTCATCTAACTACCCGCACCGCCGGGGGCGCCCTGAACCTTGTTCGCGAGGCCGAAATTCGTGAGGTTCACTTTTTTCGCCGCGTCCATGACCTGCAACACGGTCCCGTAATTCGCTTTGGGATCGGCCTTGATGATCACGTCGTTGTAGTTGTGATTGGTCTGCTCTTGCAGCGCGCGAAACACTTCGGGCGCGCCCGCGACGTCGGTGACGTTCGAGCCGATCTGGATCTGATTCGTCGCGCTTATCGTCACGAGGATCTGCGACGGCGTGACGAGATCCTTATTGTGGGCGAGCGGAAGCGGCGGCTCTTTCGTGATCGAGGCGAGGATGATGAAGATGATCAGGAGGACCAGCAGCACGTCCGTGAACGGCGTGATGTTGATCGTCGACATGACCTCGTCTTCGCTGGCGGATGTCGTTACCGCCATCTAGGACGTCACGAATCCGACGTCTTGCAGGTCGGACTGTTTGGCCGCATCGAGGATGCGAACGATCGTTCCGTACGGCGCCTTCGTATCGGCCGTGATCGCGACGTGGATCTTTCCGCGCTTCTGTACGGCCTGTTCCATCACGCCGTAGATCCCCTGATCGTCCGTGCGGACGTTGTCGACGAAGATGACGCCGCGGTTGTTCACTTCCACATCGATGTTCTTCTTCGTCTCTTGCTGCTGCGAGGTCGAATTGTTATTGTTCGGAAGCTCTTTTTGAAAGCCGGGCGGAGTGACGACGGCAGCGAGCAGCATGAAGATGATGAGCAGGACCAGCAGCACGTCCGTGAACGGCGTGATGTTGATCTCGGCCATGACGTCGTCGTCTTGCTGCGCCGAGAGCAGGGACATCCAGCTTCCTCGTTATTTCGCAGACGCGCTACGCGCGCCGACGGGCTGATAGAGATCGGTCGGGATCGGCTCGCCGACGTTGTGGAAGTGCAGCATCTCCGCGAGCTGATTCGCGGCGACGATCATGTCCTGATTGAACGCCTTGATGCGCGTCTTGAAGTAGTTGAAGAACACGACGGAGATGACGGCGACGAAGAGGCCGGCCGCGGTGGTGACGAGCGCCTCGCCGACGCCCGCCGCGACGACCGCGGGGCTCGAATTACCCTTGATCGCGATGTCCTGGAACGCGTGGATGATGCCGAGCACGGTACCGAAGAGGCCGACGAACGGCGCGATGACGGCGATCGTACCGATGATCCCGAGATTGCGCTCGAGGAGATTGAGATTTTCCATCAGGGCGATCGAGAGCGCGTCCGTGATGTCGGCGCGATTCTTCGTCCCGCGCTGCAGCCCGAACTCGAGGATGCGCGGCAGCATCCCCTTACTCTGCTTGCAGTGCTTGATCGCACCCGAAATGTCGTCGACGGCGATGCGCTGGCCGAGGGCCTTCAGCAGGCCTTTCGTGTCGCCGCGCTCGCTCGCGAAAAAAAACAGGCGTTCGATAACGATCGCGACGGCGAGTACCGATAACACCAGCAGGACGATCATATCGGGACCGCCCTGTTTCACCAATTCCACAAAACCGCTGAACACGTTGACTACGACGCCTCCCTGAGAGTATCCCGAGCATTCCGCGCCACGGGTGAAAAGCGACGTCGTTTCCCGTCGCGGGACCCAACGTTACTCTCGCCCCGGAACGATTCCTCGGCCATTTGTTACTTCGGAGAACCGAGCTGTTTGATCGCATTCTCGATAGACGCGGTCAGTTTCGTGTCCGAACCCGTCTTCGCCGAGGCATCGGCTTTGTTGAGCGCGACGAGGGCGTCCTTGCTCTTACCTTGATTCGCGAGCGCGACGCCCATCGCGAAGTTCGCCGCCGCGTTGTCGGGACTCACGGCGACCGCCTTCTGCGCCTGCGCGATCGCCTTGTCGTTATCGGGCTTGGATTTGACGCTCAGGTACGCGAACGCGGCGCGCGCGTATAGGTCGGCCGCCTGCGCCGGGATCGCGGCCGCCGCCTGATCGTACAGCGCCGCACCCTGATCCGTCTGGCCCGCGTCGACCGCCGTCTGCGCCTGCTTGACGTAGTAGTTCCCGACGACGTTCGAGGCGCTCGCCTGCGAGGGATCGAGCGTCGCGGCTTCGGCCGCGACCGATTTCGCCTTATCGACCTGGCCGCTCGCGACGTACGCCGCCGCGAGATTGGAATCGATCTGAGCGCGGTCCTTCGCCTTCACGCTCGAGTCGCGGGCGCCGAGAGCGCGGGCCTTCTCGAGCGTCGCGGCGGCATCGGCGTTGCTGCCGGCGTTGAGTTGCGCGAAGCCGAGCGTGTTGTAGGTGTAGACGTTCGGGAGCAGCGTCGTCGCGCGCTGCGCGTACTCGACCGCTTTGGGATAGTCCTTCGCCGTGATCGCGGCGGTCGCGGCCGACGAGTAGGCCTTCACGGCGACCGATTTATCGTCCGCCGGGATCTCGCCCGCCTTTGAGAACGCGTCGGCGGCGGTCGCCGGATCGTTCTGGAACGTCGAGGCGATCCCGAGCTGGAGCTCGGCCTTGGCGTCGCCCGGATGGCTCGCGAGATACGACGTCAAGCCGGACGCGGCGCCCGAGTAATTCCCCGCGCGGACCATGCGCTCGTAGCGGTCGACGTCCGAGGTCGCGCCGGAAGGTGCCCCCGACTCGTCACCGGCTCCGACGCCCGACGACGTGAAGCGCAGCGTGTAATCGTAGAACGCCGACTCCTTCGTCGTCCCGCGCGTCGCCGGTTTATACGTCGAGCTCTTCGCGATCGCGAGCGCCGCGGCGTTGTTGCCCGGATTGCTCGACCGAACGACGCGCACGACCTTGAACGTCCCGTCCTTATTGACCATGACCTGAACGACGACCGTCCCGGGCCCGGCGTTCGCGATCGACGTCGTTCCTCGCGTGGCGAGCGTCGGCGGCGTGTAGTACTGCGGATCGGCGAAGGCGGCGAGCGGCGCCGCGACGACGACGGCGAGGGCGGCGGCTGCGGAGACGTGTCGTATCACGGGAGTTCCCCTTTCGGCGATGGCGAGTCGCTCTCTCGAACGTCGCCCGGCGCGGTATCGTTCGCGCGCAAGCGGACCGCCGCGGCGGCGGAGCTCGCGAAGAGCGTCGCGAGCGACGCGTGGTCGCCCGCGTCGAGCGCGGCCGCGACGTCGCTGAGTACGGCCGCGAGCGCCCGGACTTCCTGCGAGACGAGCGCGGCGTTTTCCGTCAGGATCGGCCGCCACAGCGGCCACGAAGATTCCGCCAAACGCAGCATCGAGGCCGCGCCCGTTCCGCAGAGCGCGCGCGTCCGGGCGTCGGCCGCCGCGGGCGCGAGTATCGCGCCGAGCGCGACCGAGAGCAACTGCGGGAGGTGCGACGTCCGGGCGACGATGCGATCGTGCTCGCCGCTCTCGAGCTCGACGGCGCGCGCGCCCATCGCGCCGACGAACGCCCGCGCGAGACCGAGCGCCTCGGGAGCGACGTTCGGATCGATCGTCCACACGCGATCGACGAAGAGATCGGCGCGCGCCGCGTGCGGCCCGCTGCGTTGCGAACCCGCGATCGGGTGCGTCGGCACGAACTCCGCGAGCGCGCGGCCCGCGGCGGCGACCGGCGTCTTCACGGAGGCGACGTCGAGGATCAGCCGGGGGCGCCCGCGCCGCGTCGCGCTCGCGCCGCGGGCGTCCGCCTCGTTCGCGAACGCGGCGCGCAGATCGCGAAGCTGGTCGAGCGTCGCGTCGAGCGGCGCCGCGAGGACGAGCGTGTCGACGGACGCGGCGAGTTCGCGCAGCGACGCGGCGGCGGCGTCGATCGCGCCGACCTCGCGCGCGCCCGCGAGGGCCGCCGCCGCCGGATCGTAGCCCGTCACGTGCGATCCGCGTTCGCGAGCGCGCAGGCCGATCGACGCGCCGACGAGCCCGCAGCCCGCGATCCCGATCCTCGGTGCGATGCTCAGGCGGTGGCGGCGATCGGGAGCGAGCGGCCGACGGCCGCGGCGACCGGTGCGATCCGTTCCATCAGCGCGGCGAAATCCGGCAGCGTGAGCGATTGCGGGCCGTCCGAAAACGCCTTGGCGGGATCGGGATGCACCTCGACGATGAGGCCGTCGGCACCCGCGGCGACGGACGCGAGACTCATCGGCGCGACGAGCGCGCGTATGCCCGTCCCGTGCGACGGATCGACGATCACCGGCAGGTGCGTGAGCCCTTGGACGACGGGCACGGCGGCGATGTCGAGAACGTTGCGGGTCGCGGGATCGAAGCTGCGGATCCCGCGTTCGCAGAGGACGACGTCGTGATTGCCCGCGATCACGACGTACTCGGCCGCCATCAGCCACTCGTCGATCGTCGCGGCGAGCCCGCGCTTGAGAAGCACGGGCGTACGCGTGCCGCCGACCTCGCGCAGCAGCGCGAAATTCTGCATGTTGCGCGCGCCGATCTGCAGCACGTCCGCATAGCGAGCGACGAGCTCGACGTCGCGCGTATCGAGCACCTCGGTGACGACCGCAAGGCCGTGCCGATCGGCCGCCTCGCGCAGGTAGCGCAGCCCGTCTTCGCCGAGCCCTTGGAACGCGTAGGGCGACGTGCGCGGCTTGAAGGCCCCGCCCCGTAGGACGGTCGCGCCCGCGGCGGCGACGGCGGCGGCCGTCGCCTCGAGCTGCTCGCGCGACTCGACGCTGCACGGACCGGCGCACACGACGAGCCGCTCGCCGCCGAAAACGACGCCGTTGCGCAGCGTGACGGTGCTCCGTTCGGCCCGTGCCTCGCGGCTCACGAGCTTGTAGCTGCGCGAGATCGGGACCACCGATTCGACGCCGTCGAGTTGCGCGAATCGGGCGAGCAGCGTCTCCTTATCGGGCGGCGCACCCACCACGCCGACGACGGTGCGCTCGGCCCCCTCGCTCACGTGGGCGCTCAGGCGGAGGGACGAGATCAGACTCGTCACCGCGCCGAGTTCTTCCGGGGTTGCGCCGCGGCGCAGCACGATGATCATTGCGGTAGGGTACTCCGTGAGACGAGATCGGGTCGCAGGGCGACGGCTTCGCGCAGGTAGACGTGGACCATCTCGGCCTGCGAACGGCCGGTATTGACGTGGACGAGCGTCCGGATGCAGCGCTTGAGGCGCCCCGGGACGTCGATCTCCGTGAAGTTCAGCAACGGAACCATCGTCCAACCCATCCGACGCGCCGCCGCCGCCGGGAATTCCGCGCGCAGATCGGGCGTGACGGTGAAGAGCGCCGAGGCGACGTCTTCGGGGTCGAGAGCGTTCGCGGCGACGATCTCGCGCACGAGTTCCTCCGTCGCATCGAGGATCGCCGCCGCGTCGTCGCGTTCGACCGTGGTCGCTCCCCGGATACCCCGCACGCTCACCGGCCGCCCTCGCGTTCGGTCTCTGCGTCGGCCGCCTCGCGGGCGAGCGCGTGGAGCGAGGCGAGTTCCTTTTCGGTCGCCTCGCGCCACGTCCCGACGCGCAGATCGCCGAGCGAGATCGGGCCGAAGCGCAGACGCACGAGGGAGAGCACCGGATGCGACGTCGCCTCGAACATTCGGCGCACCTGCCGGTTGCGGCCCTCGTGGATCGTCACGTCGACTTCCGAGGCCGCGGGGCCCGTGCGTACCACGCGGATCTTGGCGGGCTCGCTGCGCCCGTCGTCGAGCGTCATGCCTTCGAGAAAACGTTTGGTCGCTTCGCCGCCGAGCCGGCCCTGGACGACGGCGCGATACGTCTTCTCGACGCCGTATCGCGGATGCGTCAGGACGTGCGAGAGATCGCCGTCGTCCGTGAGGAGGAGGACCCCCGAGGTATCGTAATCGAGCCGGCCCACCGGGACCACGCGGCCCGGCCCGTGCGGCACGAGGGAGGCGACCGTTCGGCGTCCCTCCGGGTCACGCATCGTCGTCATGACCTTCGTCGGCTTGTTGAGCACGAGGTACCGTCGCCCGGTCTCGAGTTCGATCTGTTTGCCGGCGAGTTCGACGCGGTCGCCGTCGGCGACCGACGTGCCGAGTTCGCGAACGATTCGGCCGTTCACGCGAACGTGGCCCGCGGCGATGAGGACCTCGGCCCGGCGCCGCGATGCGACGCCCGCATGGGAGAGATACTTCTGAAGGCGCACGGCCTACGCTTCGCCGCGACCGGGCGCGCTTCCCGAGACGTACCGGTTGCCGGCGGCCGGCCCGCTCGCGAACGGGCTGCCGGCTTCGACGAAGCGTAGCGGCCGGTCCATCTCGCGCG
>CAZZZK010000065.1:0-10756 GCA_964658555.1 Vulcanimicrobiota bacterium
AACGACGGCACGAGCACGATCACGTGTACGTTCGATCTCGAGCGCGATCTCGATCTCGCGGCGAACGACGTGCAGAACGCGATCCAGACCGCGCAAGCGCGCCTGCCGAACGAAGTGAAGCTCACGGGCGTCGTCGTCGGGAAGAACGCCGGCAATTTCGTGATGGGGATCGGCTTCACGTCGAGCGACTCGTCGACGACGTCGCTCGATCTCTCCAATTACGCCGACCTCTACATCAAGAACGATCTCAAGCGCATCAAGGGCGTCTCCGACGTCATCATCTTCGGCGAGCGCAAGTACGCCATGCGCGTCTGGCTCGATCCGAAGAAGCTCGCCGATTACGGGCTCGCGGCGAGCGACGTGACCTCCGCGATCGAGGATCAGAACGTGCAGGTCGCCGCGGGCGCGATCGGTCAGCCGCCGACCGCCGGGAACCAGCCGTATCAGTATTCGGTCCGCGCGCTCGGCCGGCTCTCGTCGCCCGCGCAGTTCGAGAACGTCATCATCAAAACCAATCCCGACGGCGGTCACGTCTACGTCCGCGACGTCGCGCGCGTCGAGCTCGGCGCCGAGACGTATTCGTCGGATCTGCATTTCGACGGCCGTTCGGCCGTCGGTCTCGGCGTGCTGGCGCTTCCGACGAGCAACGCGCTCGACGTCTCGAAGCAGGTCAAGGCCGAACTCGAAGTTCTCTCGGCCAAATTTCCGCCCGGCGCCTATTACAAGATCGCGTTCGACTCGACCGACTTCGTCAACGAGTCGATCAAAGACGTCATCGTGACGCTCGCGATCGCGATCGTACTCGTCGTCTTCGTGATCTATCTCTTCCTACAGGATTGGCGCACGACGCTGATCCCCGCGATCACGATCCCCGTCTCGCTGATCGGGACGTTCGCGCTCATGAAGCTGCTCGGCTTCTCGATCAACACGCTGACGCTCTTCGGATTGACGCTCGCGACCGGGCTCGTCGTCGACGACGCGATCGTCGTCATCGAGAACATCGCCCGCTTCGTGCAAGAGAAGGGGATGGACCCCTACGAGGGCGCGCGCGCGGCGATGTCCGAGATCACGGGCGCCGTGATCGCGACCTCGCTCGTGCTCCTCGCCGTCTTCGTGCCGGTCGCGTTCTTTCCGGGCACGACGGGGCAGCTCTACAAGCAGTTCGCGCTGACGATCGCGTTCTCGATCACGATCTCGCTCTTCAACGCGCTCACGCTCACGCCGGTCTTGTCGTCGCTGCTGCTCGGCCATAGCGAACGGCCGCGGAACCGATTCTTCCAAGGTTTCAATCGCGGGATCGATCGGCTGCGCGGCCTGTATCACGGCTCGCTCGGGGTCGTCTTCCGCTTGCGCTTCGTCGTGATCGGGCTCTTCGTGGTCGCGCTCGTCTTCACGGGCCTGCTCTTCAAATCGACGCCGACCGGCTTCACGCCCGACGAAGATCAGGGCTATTTCATCGTGACGGTCCAGGCGCCCGAAGGGACGTCGCTCGATCACACGCAGCAGATCACGAACCACATCGAAGCGTTGATCAAGAAGCGCTCCGAAGTGCTCGACATCTTCGACATCCTCGGGTTCGGGTTCACCGGGAACGGGCCGAACAAAGCGACGATGTTCGTGCGCCTCAAGGATTGGAAAGACCGACCCGGCTTCGAGCATTCGGTGCTCGCGCTGCTGTACGCGCCGGGCGGGCTCTTTGCGGAGTTCTCGCAGGTCACGAACGCGCAGGTCTTCGCGTTCAATCCGCCCGCGATCCAAGGTCTCGGAAACTTCGGCGGTTTTCAATTCGAATTGCAAGACGTCGGCAACGTCGGGCTCGATAAGCTCGACGGCGTCGCCGGAGCGTTCATGGGCGCGGCCGCGCAGGATCCGCATCTGCAAGGCGTGTTCACGACGTTCCGCAACGACAGTCCGCAGCTCGTGGTCGATCCCGATCGCGCGAAGGCGAACTCGCTCGGCGTCCCGCTCGCGAACATCTTCTCGACGATGCAGGTCTATCTCGGCTCGCTCTACGTCAACGACTTCGACTATCTCAATCGAACGTATCGCGTCTACGTGCAAGCCGACCAGCCGTATCGCGCGACGGTTGCCGACCTGCAGGGCATCTACGTCCGTTCGAACAGCGGCGCGATCATGCCGATCACGACGCTCGTCACGCAGCGACTCGAACGCAGCGCCCCCGTCATCACGCACTACAACCTCTTCCGCTCGATCGAACTCGACGGGCAGCCCGCGCGCGGCTTCGGCTCGGGCGACGCGATCGCCGCGATGAACGCGCTCGGCAGAAAGCTCGAGCCCGCCGGCGTCACGCATTCGTGGACCGGCATCTCGCTCGACGAGATCCAATCGGGCAGTCAGGCCGCGCTCGTCTTCGTGCTCGGAATCGTCGTCGTTTTTCTCGTGCTCGCGGCGCAGTACGAGAGCTGGTCGGATCCGCTCGTCATCCTGATGTCGGTACCGCTCGCGATCCTCGGCGCGCTGCTCGCCGTCATCGGCCGCGATCTCATCGCCGCGCTGATCCCGCCGATCGGCTTCGTCCTGAGCGACGTCTACGCGCAGGTCGGGTACGTCATGCTCATCGGCCTCGCGAGTAAGAACGCGATCCTCATCGTCGAGTTCGCGAATCAATTGCGCGAGCAGGGCCTCGACGCCGCGACCGCCGCGCGGCAGGCCGCGGAGACGCGTCTGCGCCCGATCCTCATGACGTCGTTCGCGTTCATCCTCGGCATCGTGCCGCTCGTCGTCGCGACGGGTGCGGGTAGCGCGAGCCGCCATTCGCTCGGCACGCCCGTGCTCGGCGGCATGATCCTCTCGACGGTGCTCAATCTGTTCCTCGTCCCCGTCATCTACGTGATGATCGTCAACCTGCGCGGGAACAAAGCCCGTCACCACACCCGCGACGACCACCCGGTCGCCGAACCCGCCCCGATCGCCGGCGTCTAGGCCGGTCGCATCGGCGGCGGTCCGTGCGCGCGTCTCGCGGCTACCGGTAAACGCCGTTTCGAACGCCTCGCCGCACCCTATCGGCGATTCGCAGCCGCTAGGCGGCACGAGTTCGAGACCATCGATCGAGCCAGAGCCAGCACGTCGGTACGCGCGGTGTTTTCCAGGCTGATGATCTGAAAGATCGTCTTCCCTTGCCTCCAGGATGCGCTTTGGCCGGCCGTCGGATATTCAGGTGCCGGCCGTGAGTACTCGCCGCGAACGCCGCAGGAAAGGTCTTCCGTCGTCGAAGGCCGGTCCTTCGGCGAACTCGCCCGATACGCGGTCCGCAAGAATTGCTGCACGTTTACTCGCCGAAGAGATGCAGCCGCCTTCATTGCCAGAGGTCGTACTGATTGATTTCGGTTATCCCGATCGCAAGGTGACCGGAGATGAATAACGATGCGATCGGACGAGAGCGTCCGTGGATGAGCAACCTCGAAGGCGAAGAGGCCGAGTTAGTGCGTCAGATAATCTGATATGATCAGCGTGAACGCAACCCAAGTTTATTTCCATTTCGGCCCGCGCGCCTATTTACGGGTCGTAGGCTCTTATAGCTGAGCGATTCCTCGAAGCAAAGCATCGAGATATTCCAAGTGCCTTCTGCGTCGCCAAATAGTATAGCATGTCTGATAAGGTCTTAACTTCATGTGGCTTAGATCAAGACAGGCGTCTGACGATACGATTTGACGGTGGCGCTCAAATCTTAGCGTTCCCGAATGCGTACGGACATGAAGCTTATCATGCTGTCACGAACGATATGCGAGTATCAATCGTGTGAGCTCGAAGCATGACTCCGCAGGTCGCACTTAGTCTTGCGTTTTTTTGGAGCCGCTACGAGAATCCGTCTCGTACGTCCCGGCCCGGCTTCGCGGCAGGCCGTCTTTGCCGTAGGCGACAGCCTTTTCAACGCGCCGTTCTTCCTTCAAACTTGCTTGACGGTTCCAGACTGCGCGTGAAATCGAATACATCGATGCAGCTATAATAAGCACCGACAGCCAGTGTGGAATGCCGGACGATTGCGTAAAAACCACCCCATTCAAGCGTAAAGAAACCGGTCGGAACCGCTACTGCCCGCCCGACCGCCGTCCGCTAATCTACCGTTACCGGCATAAAGCCTGCCGGCCGGCATACTTGGCATCGACGCGGAGGGCGAAGGATCGATACGGTCGACATCGCAGGTAGTGAAGACCGCATGTTTTGCACTGACGGCGCAGCCAGACGACGCAGACAACATGCCGAATGGAACCCGTCGCGCGTTGAAGAACGACGGACTCTTCGCCTCGATGCGACCCTCGAAGCAGATCGCTATCAGCACGAGAGCAAAAAAGGAAGCGGGCGGTACATGCGTGATTCGAACCGGCTCATATGCGTGTGATCGGTTCGGCTCGACGACGTACGCACGATGACGGTCCTCACCTCGAAAAATGCCTACCGAAGGAGCGCGTTCGGCGCGTCGCCGACGATGCGCGTACGATCGTATTCATAAAAATACTATCGAACCGGAGTCATATCGAATGGTTTATCAGTGTTTCCGGGGCACGCGACGTCTTCTGGCACAACCGTGACTTGGTCTTTAAATGCCTGGTATTGAAGCCCGCAACCTACGCCTACGATCCTTGCATAATAGGCACCGTCGCTGCCGCAGTATACAAGAAGCGGAATATCGAACGATGAGAACGATGATACGGGTAACATCGAATAGCGGAGATCCTTCCAGTACGGCTTAAATGCGGGCGTTCGATGGATGCGTTCTAACCATTCTCGCTGCGCATTTAATACCGGCCCACCAGGCCTCCCCGCATTGAGAACGGAGTATGTTCGTGGAGGGCGCGTCTGCTCGGCGGAACTTTTCGATGCGATCTGCATGCAAATCAAAGCCACGGCCGACGTGACTTTTAACCGCTTCCACATTTTACGGAACCCGCTCGCTTCGTGACCGGCACGTGAATATATCGTTGAGGCAGCTCGTGTCGACCCCGGTCCGCCGTTCGCCGAGATCTCCGCCGCGACCCTCGGAGCTTATCGCTATCAGCATAAGGAGCAAAAAAGAAGCGGGCGGTACATGCCTGATTCGAACCGGCTCATATGAGTGTGATCGGTTCGGCTCGACGGCGTGCGCACGATGACGGTCCTCACGTAGGTACGCCTACCGAAGGAGCGCGTTCGGCGCATCGCCGACGATGCGCGAATGACGCGCTCGCTTCGTATGCTCTCGGCCGTCGCATCGGCGTTCGTCGCCGCGTTCGGCCTCGCCGGAGTCGGCCGGGCGGCGGTGCCCGACGGGAAATCGCCCGCGCGACTCCCGGCGATCGCCGCGAACGATAATACCGTCGCGGCGGGCGGCGTCGTGCGGGGGACGCTTCGTCTCGCGCTCGTCGCTCGGCGCGGGCTGTGGTATCCCGACGGTCCGCGGGCGATCGGGCTGCCGATCGAAGCGTTCGGCGTCGCGGGCGAGCCGCTTCGCATCCCCGGTCCGCTGCTTCGCGCACCGCTCGGAACGCGCGTCGTCGCAACCGTCCGCAACGACCTCGGGCACGATCTCACGATTCGCGGCCTCGCCGCTCCCGCCGATGCGCCGACGGCCGTCCTTCGCATACCGCGCGGCCGGACGCGCCGGGTCTCGTTCGTGCTCGATCGGCCCGGGACGTTCGGCTATTACGGAAGCGATCGCGGCGAGACGATCGACGCGCGTGCGTTCGACGACGCCGAACTCTCGGGTGCGATCGTCGTCGACGCGCCGCACCGTCCGCGCGTCGATCACGTCTTCGTGCTCGGCCTCTACGCGCCGATCACGTTCAAAGACGGTTCGCCGAACTTTCTCTACCTGCTCGAGACGATCAACGGTCGCGCGTATCCGGCGACGGAGCGCCTTTCGTACGAACGCGGACGGCGGGTTCGCTGGGCCGTCTACAACGCGAGCTCGATGCTGCATCCGATGCATCTTCACGGCTTCTACTTTCGCGTCGACCGGCCCGATGCGTACGACGAGGTCACGCATCCGTTCTATCCCGGCGCGAGCGAGGAACTCGCCTGGACGGCCGATCGCCCGGGCGATTGGATGTTCCACTGTCACATCACCGATCACACGTCGCGCCACGCGCCGTTGCGGATCATGCTGGCGAGGAAGGCGGACCCCCACTTCGACGTACCGGCGCGCTTCCATCAGCCGGACGGTGCGATGAGCGGGATGGTCGTCGCGGTCCGCGTCCGCCCGAGGCCGGGCGATGCTCGACCGGCGCTCGCGGCCGCTCCGCGCGAGCTCGCGCTCGACGTGCGTTCGCAGCGCGTCGCGAACGCGCGCTTCGGGCTGAGCCGCGATTCGTACACGTTGACGGACGGCGCGACGACGATGCCGCCGAACGGATCGCTCGGTCCGACGATCGTGCTGACGCAGGGCGAGCCCGTCGCGATCGCCGTGACGAATCACATGGACGAGGCGACGAGCGTTCATTGGCACGGCATCGCGCTCGACGACAGCTACTACGACGGCGGCGCGGGCATGGGCATGAGCGCGGGCATGGGCGCGGTCTCGCGAATGTCGCCGCCGATCGAGCCCGGCGCGACCTTCGTCGCGCGCTTCGCGCCGCCGGACGCCGGGACGTTCACGTACCATTCGCACCTCGACGACGGCTGGCAACTCGCGGGCGGCCTCGTCGGCCCGCTCGTCGTCGTACCGCGCGGCGAACGTTTCGATCCCGCGACCGATCACGTCGTTATGATCTCCGAAGCCGTCGAGACGGCCGGCGGACCGCCGCTCGCGATCGACGGTTCGCTCGCGCCGAAGCCGATCGCGGCGACCGCCGGCGTGCCGCAACGTCTGCGCTTCGCCGATCTGACGATCGGCGGTCAGGATCTCGTCGTGTCGCTCTACGACGGCGATCGGGCGATGACGTGGACGCCGGTCGCGAAAGACGGCCGAGCCGTGCCGGCGGCCTTGCAGCGCCCCGGGATCGCGATCCACGCGCTCACGATCGGCGAGACGCGAGATTTTCGCTTCACGCCGACGCACGCGGGCGTTCTGACGTTGACCGTTCGCGACGCAACGAACGGCGGCGCGCTCGCGGCGACGCAGACCTTCGCGGTCGCGAACCCGTAGCGACGGTCCGCCGCGCGCTCGTCGCCGTTCGCTTGGAATTCGATGAGGATCGCACCGTCGGGCGCCGGTCCGACGCTGTTCTCAGGTTCGTCGCGTATGCTCGACGTGCACGCTGATCCGAAAGGAGCGCCGAAGCTCGTGGGAATCGCAGCACTGATCTTCCTGACCGCCGTCTATCTGATCGCCGCGCCGGAGCAGGTCTAGACGTACTCTCCGACCGGATCGCGCCCGAACGCCGGCTAGTGCGGGATGATCCACGGCGTCAGGAATTGCTGGATCGCGACGAGCACGCCGAGGAGCAACGTCAGCAGCATGCTGTGCGGGAACGTGCGCGCGAAGACGACGCCTTCCTGACCCTTGAGCTCCGTGACGGCCGCGCCCGTCGAAATGTTTTGCGGCGAGATCATCTTGCCCATGACGCCGCCAGACGAATTGGTCGCGGCGAAGAGCACGGGGTCGAGATTGAGTTGATTCGCCGCGACGACCTGTAAGTTTCCGAAGAGTGCGTTGCCCGACGTATCGCTTCCGGAGAGCAGCACCGCGACGCAGCCGAGAAACGGAGAGAGGATGACGAAGAAGAGGCCGACCGAGGCGACGCCGAGGCCGAGCGTGTAACTGAGCCCCGAATAGTTCATGAGATAGGCGAGCCCGATGATCAGCACGACGGTCAGCACGGCGACGCGTATCTGGCGCCACGTCTCGGCCGCGCAGCGGGCGAACGCGGCCGCCGGCAAGCGCACGAGGACGCTCGTGATGATCGCCGCGACGAGGATCGCGGTCCCCGTCGCGAGCGGCTGGAAATCCCAGATCGCCGCGTACGGTGCGTGTTTGTAGAGCGTGATCGAGACGCTGTCGTGCAGCCCCGGCCACGGAATCTTCGTGTCTCCGAGGTGGAAGACGCCGAGCAGCGTCCATACGATGACGACCGACGATACGACGATCCACGGCAGCCACGCTTTCGTGACCGACGGTTTCGCGACCGTATGTTCGCGCAGCACCGCGATGTCGCGCACGGCGAACGCGGGGTCCGGTGCGGGCTTCCAGCGCTGCAGGAAGAGCAGCGTGATCACGAGCGAACCGATCGAAGCGAAGACGTCGGTCAGGCTGTAGTTGATGTAGTTCGAGCAGACGAACTGCGTGATCGAGAAGGTCGCGCCCGCGACCAGGAGTACGGGCCATAGCGCCCGGATCGAGCGCAGGCCGCCGTACACGCCGATCACGTAGAACGGGAGTGCGAGCGCGAAGAGCGGCAGCTGCCGCCCGATCATGGAGCCGAGTAGCGCGGGCGAGAGGTGCGTTACCGCGCCGAGCACCGTTACCGGGACGCCGAGCGCGCCGTACGCGACCGGTGCCGTGTCGAAGATGAGCGTGAAGACGAGCGCTTCGAGCGGCCCGAAGCCGACCATGATGAGCAGCGAGCTCGTAATAGCGATCGGCGTGCCGAAGCCGGCGACGCCCTCGAGCAGCGCGCCGAAGCAGAAGCCGATGACGACGAGGATCACGCGCTTGTCGTTCGGCAAGTGTTCGAGCACCCAATCGCGGAACGTCCCGAAGCTGCCGGACGTCATCGCGATATTGTACAGTAGTAAAGCGTTGAAGACGATCCACATCACCGGCCACACGGCGAACGTCGCGCCGGCGGCGACCGAATCGAGCGCGAGCCCGACGGGAAGGCGCCAGATCGCCGTCGCGATGACGAGCCCGACGACGAGGCCGATGAGCGACGCGAGCCATGCCGGCCGGCGCAGCACGCCGAGCACGAGCAGAACGCTCGCGATCGGGAGCGCCGCGACGATGAACGATAGGAGGAGAGATCCGGCGACCGGCGTCAGCAATTGCTCGAACATACAGGGTCTCCCGTCGTGGAGGGCGCTGCGCCGCAAAAAGGACGAGCAGAAATCAATGCGGCCGATAACGGCCGCGGAACTATGGCGTCGATTCGATCATAGCATTCAGGAAATCTTTTCTGTATCCCGTATGCAAAGGTAGCGTCTTTTCGCGTCGCAGCCTATCGTTCTCGGGATGCGAAAGCCATTCGAGCGTGCAATCACGAGCCGATGATCAGACCGCAAGGCATGACGAACGCCGGGCTCGCGGTTCCGGTCGAGCGTCCGCGTTCGCTGCGCGACCAGGTGTACGATCGCTTACGAGCCGCGATCCTCTCCGGGGATCTCGCGCCCGGAACGCCGATCATCGAAGCGAGCATCGCGGCGACGCTCGGCGCGAGCCGGACGCCCGTCCGCGAAGCGCTGCGGCGTCTCGAGACGGAAGGCATGCTCGAACCGCGCGGCAACCGCGGCAGCGTCGTTCGCGAGCTGCATATCGACGAAGTGGTCGGCATCTTCGAGATTCGCGAAGCGCTGGAGACGCTCGCGGCCGGTCGCGCGTCGCGCCGGATGACGGATCGCGATTTCGCGAGTCTCGAGCGCCTCTTGGCCGAGATGCGGGAGCACGTCGACGACGCCGATATGATGGAGCGCCTCGATACCGCGTTCCACGACTCCATCCTCGCGCACGCGGATAGCGGCCGGCTCAAACGCATACTCGGCGATCTGCGCTCCGAAATTCAGGCCTGGCGGATCATCGCGCTTTCGACGCCGGAGCGGCGCCGCGCGACCGTCGCGGAGCACGCGGCGATCCTGCGCGCGATGCGTTCGGGTGACGGTGCGGCGGTCGAGCACGCGACGACGGATCACGTGCGGAACACGCAGGCTTCGATCTTCGCGAACGTCGGCGAACGCGAACCCGAAATCGTTCAGACGTTGACGAACGGCACGACGTAGGGGCCGTCGGGCAAGACGGCGCAGCGGGAAGTCTCGCCCGCCCGAGCGAGTGCGGACCGGACGGCCGCCGAGGGATCGTCCGTCGGTTCGAGCATGGCGGCGCGTACCTGATCGCCCGGCAGCGACGAATACATGACCACGCGCGCGTGCAACTGCACGAGTGCCTGGCTGTGCGCCGCCCACTGATCGTACATCGCGAAGCCCGGTTCCTCGATCATCGCGATGAGATCGGCCGGCGTTTCGCGCGAGGTGATGAGGCGCTTGAAGTTTCCGTGCTCGGGGAATCCGTCGCGGCACTCGGCGCACAGAACGATCGTCCCGCCGGGCTTGAGGATCCGTGCCGCTGCGGTGAGGCCCTTGCCGCACTGATAGAGATTCTGATCGAGCGGGTAGCCGCCGTTACTCGTCAGCACGACGTCGTACCGGCCGTCGAGGCCGGCGGAGGCCGCGCCCCTGCAGAACGCCGCGCCGCGCGCGTGCGCCTGCAGATAGTCGCCGCAGAAGAAGCCCGTGATCGCGCGATCGCGATCGAGCGTGACGTTGACGAGAAAATGCGGGGGCGCCATCGCCGCCACTTCGCGCGACATCGCGGCGACCGGATTGCCTTCGACGTTGAGCCACGTCGTGCGCGGATCGCCGATCATCTTCGCGTTGTGAAAGTAGGTCACCGTCTCGATCCCGGCGACGCCGGGCATGACGCCCTTGGGGCCGCCGGAGAAGCCGGCGTAGAAATGCGGCTCGATGAACCCGACGACGACGCGTACGTCGGCGCGGACGTACTCCGCGTTCAGATAGGCTGCGACGCCGGCCGCGGTCGTTCCGACGCGAACGACCTGTGCGGCGTCGTGCGCGTCGTGATCGACGACGCGGACCCGCCGCAGCACGTCCGCAC
>CAZZZK010000066.1:0-10738 GCA_964658555.1 Vulcanimicrobiota bacterium
CCCAGATCGGCTCGTAGGCGACGACGCACCGCCCGACGTCTTCGGGCGCGACGTCGAGAAACGCGATCTCCGTCTGCGCGCGCACGCGTTCGAGCGCGCGCCCCTCGTCGTGCTCGTCGCGCGTCTCGCCGACGGCGACGATCGGCGTCAGGCCGTGCGCGAGCGCGCTCTTCACTTTACGGTTCACCGAGGCGTCGGTCTCGTTATCGTGCGCCCGGCGTTCGGAGTGGCCGATGATGACGTGCGTCGCACCCGCGTCGCGCAGCATGAGCGGCGAGATCTCGCCCGTGAACGCGCCCTCGACGTTCGCGTTCATGTTCTGCGCGCCGAGCGCGATCGTCGTGCCGTCGAGCGTTTCGGAGACCGCGCCGAGGGCGACGAAGGGCGGGCAGACGACGATCTCCACGCCCTCGCCCTCGCCCTCGAGCGCATCGCGCAGTTCGCGCGCGAGCACGCGTGCTTGCGAGGCGGTCTTGTGCATCTTCCAGTTGCCCGCGATCAGCGGGCGACGGGCGCTCACGCGCGCGCCGTCTCCGCCGACCGTTCGAGCGCGGCGATGCCCGGCAGCGTCTTGCCTTCGAGGAATTCGAGCGTCGCACCGCCGCCCGTCGAGACGTGCGTCATCTCGCCCGCGAAGCCGAGCTCGGCCGCGGCCGCCGCCGCGTCGCCGCCGCCGACGACGGTCGTCGCGCCGCTCGCGGTCGCCGCGGCGATCGCCTCGCCGACGGTCTTCGTGCCGTTCTGATACGGCTTCTTTTCGTACACGCCCATCGGGCCGTTGAAGACGATCGTCCGCGCGGCGCGCAGGACGTCGCCGTACGCGTCCGCCGACGCGGGCCCGATATCGAGGATCATCTCGTCGCCGACGTTCGCGAGCGAGACCGCGTGCGCGTTCTGATCGTCGCCGAAGGCGGTCGAGACGACGGCGTCCGTCGGCAGATGCAGATCGATGCCGCGCGTCTTCGCTTCGGCGATGATCTTCTTCGCGGGCTCGAGGTCGCTGTCGCGCAGGCTCTTTCCGACATCGGTGCCGCCCGCCGCGAGGAACGTGTTCGCCATGCCGCCGCCGATCACGAACGCGTCGACGCGCTCCATCAGGCTCGCGAACACGCCGACCTTATCCTTGACCTTCGCGCCGCCGATCGCGCAGACGAACGGCTTCTCGGGCGACCCCATCAGCTTCGAGAGCGCCGTCAGCTCGGCTTCCATCAGGAAGCCCGCGGCCGAGGGGAGATGGTGCGCGATGCCTTCCGTCGAGGCGTGTGCGCGATGCGCGGTGCCGAACGCGTCGTTGACGTAGAGCTCGCCGAGCGAGGCGAGTTCGCGGGCGAACGCGGGATCGTTCGCCTCCTCTTCGGGATGGAAGCGAACGTTCTCGAGGAGCACGATCCCACCGTCGTCGAGCTTCGCGATCGCCTCGCGCGCGGCCGGCCCCGTGGTGTCGGCGGCGAAGGCGACCGGGAGGCCGAGCCGTTTCGCGAGCTCGACCGCGACCGGATGCAGCGAGAGCGCGGGGACGGCTTTGCCGTCGGGGCGGCCGAGATGCGAGAGGACGATCGTGCGCGCGCCCTGCGCGTGGAGGTAGCGCAGCGTCTCGAGCGCCGCCTCGATCCGGGTCGGATCGCCGACGGCACCGTCCTTCATCGGGACGTTGAGATCCTCGCGCACGACGACTCGCTTTCCGCGGACGTCGAGATCGCGCAGTCCGTGAAACTTCATCGCCGTACGATCCTAGACGCCGGCCGGCAACTTCGAGAGCACCATCGCCGTGACGTCGGCGAGACGGCACGAGTAGCCCCACTCGTTGTCGTACCACGCGGCGAGCTGGATGAGATCGCCGTTCGCGTTGTTGAGCTTCGAATCGATGATCGAGCTCATCGGCGATTTCCGGAAGTCGACCGAGACGAGATCCTCGTCGGAGTAGCCGAGGATATCTTTGAGATCGCCCGTCGAGGCCGACTTGTAGAGCGCGTTGAGCTCGTCTTTCGTCGTCTCTTTCTTGACCTGCGCGACGAGGTAGATCATCGAGACGGTCGGCGTCGGGACGCGCAGCGCGAATCCGTCGAACGTACCTTTGATCTCGGGGATCGTGAGATAGAGCGCCTTGGCCGCGCCCGTCGACGTCGGAACGATGTTCGTCGCCGCGTTGCGCGCGCGCCGCAGATCGCGATGCGGCGCGTCGAGGATGTTCTGATCGTTCGTGTAGGAGTGAACGGTCGTCATGAAGCCCTTGACCCAGCCGAGATGGTCGACGATCGGCTTCACCGCGGTCGCGAGACAGTTGGTCGTGCACGAGGCGTTCGAGATGATGTCGTGCTTGCCGGGATCGTAGTCGCGATCGTTGACGCCGAGAACGAGCGTGATGTCCTCGTCCTTGCCGGGCGCGGAGATGATGACTTTCTTCGCGCCGCCGCCCGTCATGTGCAGGCGCGCCTTCGCGGCATCCGTGAAGAGCCCGGTCGACTCGATCACGACGTCGACGCCCTGCGCGCTCCACGGAATCTTCGCCGGGTCGCGCTCGGCGAACACCTTGACGAGCTTACCGTCGATCTCGATGCCGCCGTCGACGGCCTTCACGGTGCCGTCGAACGTTCCGTAGTTGGAGTCGTACTTAAAGAGATGCGCGCATTCGGCCGGGCTCGTCAGATCGTTCACCGCGACGAGCTCCACCCCGGGATGTCGCTCGAGCAGCGCTTTCGTAAAATTACGACCGATACGGCCGAAACCGTTGATTCCGATGCGCATGGCAGCTCCTGTAGGGAAGATATTTGTACGCGGCTCGCGCGGAGAAGGGCCGCTCCTCTTACCCGATGCCCGCACGACGGCCCTGCACGGCCGCGCGCACGATCCCTGCGCGCGGCCGAGCCGCGGCGATCGATCGGTCGCCGAAATCGATTACGTACACCGCATTCGAGGGACGCTCGTTCGCGCGCGACGTTTCGCGCGGCGCGCTCGCGTCAATGACGTGAGCATGATCGGAAACCTGCGCGGCGCGATCGCGACGATCGTTCTGCTGCTCGCATTCGCGAGCGATGCCGGTGCGGCCGTGGCGCAGACGCTCACCGGACCCGCACCGTCGGCATCGACGACGCCGTACGGGGTCCGCCAAGAGGGCCAATTCCTCACGGCGCCGCTCCAGCTCGACGGCCAAAACGTCTTTCGCTTGGCGTCGGCGCCGCTGCAGACGAACCAGCCGTCGGTCGTCGCGCGCATCATCGAGGCGGAGACGGCGCTCGCCGCGGTCGTGATGACGGACGACGTTCACGGACGCACGACGACCGCCTACGATCCCGCGAGCCTGCGGATCATCGTCGAACACGCGGGCGCCCAAGAGATCCTCTCCGCGAAAGACGCGCGGCACGACGACCCGCTGCAGCTGCTCACGGTCACGACGACCGACGCGAAGTACAACCAGACGACGGTCGACACGCTCGCGACGAGCTGGCAAGGCCTCCTGAGCGACGCGCTCCACGCCGCGCTGCTGCGGCGCGAACCGGCCGTTCAGGAAGCGCGCCTGCGGCTCGTCGGCGTGCGGGCGGCGATGCTCGCCGGGATCACGCTCCTCGTCGTCCTCGTCATCGTCTTACTGCAGCGGCGCATCTCGACGCTACGCGCGCGGCTCGCCGCCGTCAACGAATCGGCGCGCGAAGCGAACGCGGACGCGAGTGCGAAGGCCGGCACCGGCGAGCCGGCCGCGGAGTCGGCGGCGCGGCGGCGCGGCTTCCTGCGCGGGCTGTTGCGCTCGACCGATCTCGACCGGCGGATCGCGATCCTCTCGTTCCTCTCGACGGTCGCGGTCTTCGGGATCGTCGTCACCTGGTTTCTCTCGACGGCCTGGGCGCTCTCGCTCTTCGCGGCGACCGCGACCGTCGCCGCGACGGTCGCTCGGGTTACGACGGAGATCGTCGTCACGTGGCTCGTCGCGATCCTGCTCGATCGCCTGATCGGCATCGTGATCGCCGAGATCGGAACCGTCTGGCGGACGCGGTCGGGGCTCACGTCCGACGAGAACGCGCGCAGCCTGCTGCGCATCCCGACGATCACGGGCGCGATCTCGGGCTTCAAGTCGTTCCTCATCTATTTCTTCGCGATCCTGATCACGCTCGGACAGGCGGGCGTCCCGGTCGCCTCGGTCGTCACCGTCGGCGGCATCGTCGCGGTCGGCATCTCGCTCGGCGCGCAGAACTTCCTGCGCGACTTCATCGCGGGCTTTCTCGTCCTCTTCGAAGATCAGTACGTCGTCGGCGATCACGTGACGATGAACGGCAACTCGGGCATCGTCGAGATGCTCTCGCTGCGCATGGTTCAGATCCGTAACATCGAGGGCGCGCTCGTGACGATCTCGCACAGCAGCGTCACCTCGGTCGTCAACTCGTCGCGGAACTGGTCGCGGATCAGCTATCGCGTCAGCCTCGCGCCGTCGGCCGATCCGACGGCCGGGCTCGCGACGCTGCGGGCCGCGTTCGAGAGCTTCGCCGCCGACGCGCGCTACGCGTCCGACGTCCTCGAAGCGGTCGAGTGGGCGGGCGTCGATTCGTACACGAGCGAGGCGACGCTGCTGCGCGCGAGCATGCGCACGAGTCCGCTGCGGCAATTCGAATTGCGGCGCGCGCTCAACGGGCACGTACGCGCCGCGCTGCTCGACGCCGGGTTCGCGCTCGGGCCCGGGATCGACCCCGGGCATCTCGCGTCCGGCTAACGGGCGGGGGCGCCGAGCGAGCTCGCGAGACGCAGAAGCGCCGCGATCCGTCCGTTGACCGTCGACTTGCTCGCGACCGGGCGGCATCTGCGGCCGAGCTCCGCGAGCGTCTCCGTCGGATGTTCGAGGCGCAGCTCCGCGACCTCGCGCAGCGGCCGCGAGAGGCCGTGCAGGCCGTGCGCGTCGACGACGAGCGCGATCGCCTCGCGCTGGGCCGCGGCGGCGCTCATCGCGCGGTCGACGTTCGCGGCTTCGGTATTCACGAGCCGGCGGATGCGGTTCTTCGTCTCCTTGAGCGCGCGGACGTCTTCGAGGTGGAGGACCGCGCGGCTCGCGCCGATCGCCGCGAGCACGTCGACGATCGCTTCGATATCTTTGAAGTAGACGACGGTGCGTCCGGCGCGCGGCATCGATTTGGGTGCGAAACGCTCCGCGCGCATCAGCGCGAGCAGGCGCTCCGCGGCCGCGCCGTCCGGCGGGACGAATTCGAGATGATAGCCGCGTGCGGGCGTCGCGAGCGAGCCGCACGCGAGGAATGCGGCGCGCAATTCCATGCGCCGGTCGCAGCGCGAACGCGGCGCGGGCGGCCGGACGTGGGCGAGCTCGCCGAGATCGATCTCGTAGCTCCGCGCGCCCGTCAGGCGGCGCGATTCGCGCTTGCGGATCGGGCGCTCGCGGCGGTCGTCGAGCAGCGACCACAAGAGGCGCGCGACGGTGCTGCGCTGCGTGCGGAACACGTGCGTCCGCGCGTGCGTGCCGAAGGCGATCAAGCCCGCGCGCAACGCCTCGCGGCAGTGCCCGGCGGCGACCGGTTCGCGCGCGAGCTCGTCTTTCGTATCGGCGGAGAGCGCCTGCAACGCCGCGCCTAGCCGGCCGTCACGCGAGCCAATCCGCGGGCTCGTCCTTGCGCTCCGCGAGGACCTCGAAGAAGATCGCATCGCGCAGCGCCGGGGTGACCTTTTCCGGGACCATGAGGACGCGCACCGTAACGAATTTCCGCGCGTAGTGCAGCTCGATGACGTCGCCGACGCGCACGTCGTAGCCGGGCTTGAGCGGTTTGCCGCCGCACGTGATGCGGCCGTTCACGAGCGCTTCGTGCGCTTCGCTGCGCCGCTTCGCGAGGCGGCTGACTTTGAGATACTTATCGATTCGCACGTGACGCGGCGCTTCGCGACGCACGGCGGCCCCGCCCTTGCGGTGCGGGGAGGCGCGCGGCCCGTTGCGAACGTGAAGCGCTCCGCACCGCTACGACTCGAGTTAAACGTGATCTCCAAGCGTCATCTAACGTGCGCGTTCGTCTGCGCGTCGCTCGCGAGCGGCTTTCCCGGCGCGAGCGCTCGAGCCGCGCAGGATCCGGCCGCCGTGCTCCCCGCGGCGAGCGCGGCTTCCGCGGCGCTTCAACCGATCGCGCGCGAGATGACGTACGGCTGGGGCCACGACCATCCGCTCGATGCGACCGCGCTCGGCATCTCCGCCGAGGACGGGCGCCTCGTCTCGCCGACGCGCGACACGAACGCGGCCGATCTCGCCCGCATCCGCGCGTGGCAGGCGCGGCTCGCCGCGGTGCCGCTCGGCGGCGCGACGCTGCACGACCGGGACGACGCGCTGCTGCTGCGCGCGCAGCTCACGGAGATGGAGCGGACCTACACGACGTACGTCCCGTTCGAAAAGGATTACTCGACGCCCGGCCGCGCGATCGTCTCGGCCGTCTTCACGCAGTTCCAGCATCTGCCGATCGTCGGCCGCGAGAACGCGACGCAGGCCGATCTCACGCTCGCGTGGGCGAACGTCGTCGCGCGGCTCGGCGCCGCGCCCGGCTATATCGCGGCCGCAGAAGCGCTCGTCTCGCATCCGGGCCGGCTGCAGGGCGTCGTCGGATCGCAAGAGCTCGCGGGGGCGCCCGACTTCCTCGGTGGCGCGCTGACCACGGCGGCGAAGGCGCAGCTGCCGGCGGCCGACTACGCGCGCTTCGCCGCGAATCGCGATGCGACGCTCGCCGCGCTCGCCGCCGAGAAGGCGTACATCGACGCGCATCTCGCCGCGTGGCCGGAGAACTTCTCGATGGGGGCAGCGGCGTACGACGCGATGCTCCGCGACGAACAACTGCTGCCCTTCGGCGCGAACGACGTCGTGCGGATGGCCGACGACGAACTCGCGCACGGGTGGGCCGTGCAGGCGTGGGTCGAACACGACGCCGCCGCGCGCAAGACGGCGATCGGGCCGCAGAGCGGCGGCGGCCTCGCGCCCGGCGGCGGTGCGCTCGTCGGATACTACCGCGACCGGCTGAGCGAGCTCGAGCAGTTCATGACCGCGCAGAACGTCGTGACGGTCCCGGCGTGGCTCGGTCGCATCGACGTCGTCGAGACGCCGAAATTCTTGCAGCCCGTCTCGCCCGGCGCGTCGATGAACCCGCCGCTGCTCTTCAGTCCCGGGACGACCGGCTACTACTTCATCACGCCGCCGACGTCGCTCGCGGAGGCCGCGCGGACGCTCGATCCCAACGAAGATTTCGATCGCGATCGCATCCTCTCGACGGGCGCGCACGAGGCGATGCCGGGGCACTTCCTGCAGCTCTCGATAGCGCGCCGCAATCCGGACTTCGTGCGGAAGATCCAGGGGACGGGCGTCTTCGCCGAGGGCTGGGCGTTCTACGGCGAGGAGATGTTCGTGAACCTCGGCCTCTTCGGCGATCGGCTCGACGGGCGGTATTACACGGCGCAGTGGGAGCGCGTGCGCGGCGCGCGGGCGACGGTCGATCCGATGCTCGCGACCGGCCGCTGGAGCTACGATCGCGCGGTCGCGTTCTTCGAGCGCGAGGCCGGGTTCCCGGAAGCCGCGGCGCGCGCGCAGGTCGCCTCGATCGCCCTCAATCCCGGCTACTTCATCTCGTATACCGTCGGACGCTATCAGCTCGAACAGCTGCTCTCGAACTATCGCGAGCGGACGGGCACGACCGGATCGCTGCTCGATTTCCACGACAGGCTGCTCTCGTACGGCACGACGCCGTTCGCCGTCGTGGCGCCGGAATTACTCGAGGACCTAAGCAAACCCCGAGAAGACGTGATGCGGGCGGCGAATTACTAGCCGCGGACCTCGCTAGCGTTCGAGGTCGAGGTACGCTTCGACGTGTTTCGGTAAGACGCACGTACCCGTCGCACGGCAGACGACGACCGGTTCCGCGAGCACGTCGGCCGCACTCGGCGAACGCTCGGGCCGCGCCGCGACGATCTTGCGCGCCTCGAACGACATCGCGCGCGAACGCGTTCCGCGACGCGTGACGCGCGCCTCGACCTCGATGAAATCGCCCGCACGCACGGGCGCGACGAACGTCACGCTGTCGTAGCCCGCGAAGAGCCCCTCGTCGCCGGCCTCGGCGATGCAGAGCGCGGTCGCCGCGTCTCCGAAAAGCGCGAGCATCCGCGCACCGTCGACGAGGCTGCCGCCGTAGTGCGCGTCGTGCGCGCTCATCCGCACGCGCAGTACGACGCGGCTCTCGGCATCGCTCACGCGGCCCGCTTCGCGAGCTGCCAGAGCGTCTCGAGTTCTTCGAGCGAGTACTCGTCGAGCGTCCGCCCGTCGCTCGTGGCGCGGCGTTCCATGAAGGTGAAGCGCTTGTAGAATTTAGCGTTCGCCGCGCGCATCGCGCCTTCGGCATCGATGCCGAGCGTCCGGGAGAGATTGACGATCGTGAAGATCACGTCGCCGAGCTCTTCGCGGATCGCGGCCGCGTCGCCGTCGCGGCGCGCCTGCTCGAGTTCGGCGACCTCTTCGGCGAGTTTCGCCCGCACGTCGTCGACGTTCGGCCAGTCGAAGCCGACGCGCGCGGCCTTGGCCTGCATCTTCTGGCCGCTCTGCAGCGCCCCGAGGCCGGGCGGGATGCCGTCGAGCCGGCTCGGGCGCTTCGCGGCGGAGGGTTCGAGCGATTTGAGCTGGTCCCAGTTCTGCCACACCTCCGCCACGCTCGCGACGGCACGATCGCCGAAGACGTGCGGATGGCGGCGGATCATCTTATTCGCGAGCCCGTCGACGACGTCGGCGATCGAGAAGGTGCCGCGTTCGGTGCCGAGCTGCGCGTGGAAGACGACCTGCAGCAGCAGGTCGCCGAGTTCTTCGCAGAGCTCGCCGTCGCCGTGCGACTCGATCGCGTCGACGACCTCGAACGTCTCCTCGACGAGATAGGGCACGAGCGATTCGTGCGTCTGCTCGCGATCCCACGGGCAGCTGCTGCGCAGGCGCGCCATCACCTCGATGAGATCGGTCCACGCGTAGCGCGCGGAGGCGGGCGGGAGCGGCATGAGCGGGATCGCGATCGCGGACGAGAGCGAATCGCGCGGCATGCCGGGGACGACCTCGACCGCGCGGCCGCGATCTTCGAGCGCGCGCACGAGGAGCGGCAAGCCCGGAAAATCCGAGAGCGGATTGCCGACGATCCCGATCGCCGGATCGTCGTCGCCGAGATCGCTCGCGAAGCGGCCGATCGCGTCGCTCGAACCGCGCACGAAGAGCGCGGCGTCGGCGATGCGGTCGCGCACGATCGCGATGCCCTCGCTCTCGAGAAAGAGCGTCAGATCGGGCGGTGCGAGCGGCGCGACTACCCGGCGCGCCGCACGCAGCGCTTCCAGGCTACCGAGCGTCAGCAGATGCGGATCGCCGGGCCCGAGACCGACGATCCGAACGAGCGCCATGCGACGGCGCCGGTGCCGCTACTGGGCGGGAGCGGCGCTCGCGGGAGCGGCACCCGCGGCGGGCGCACCCGCGGCTCCGGCCGCGGCGGCCGGCGGGAGCGCGTCCTTGAGAGCGTCGGGATAGATGTCGATCTTCGCCTTGCTGCGCAGGTTCGCGAGGAACTGCGGGATCTGCGTCTGCTCCGCCTGTTGCAGGAGCGTCGCCTTCACCTTCGGGCCGGAATTCGCGACGGTCGCGACCTGCGCGGCCTTCTTCTCTTCGACCACGATGATGTGGTACCCGAAGGGCGATTTCACCGGCGGTCCGACGACGCCGACCGGCTGCGAGAACGCCGCGGCTTGGAACGACGGGACCATCTGTCCCTTCGAGAAGAAGCCGAGCTCGCCGCCCTTATCCTTGCTCGAGGGGTCGACGGAGTATTCTTTGGCGAGCGCCGTAAAGCTCGTGCCGCCTTTGAGCAGCTGTTCGATCTTATCCGCGAGCTGGATGTTCGGCACGAGGATGTGCTTCGCGCGCACCTGCATCGGCGTATCGAGCGTCGCGTGATTCTTCGCGATGTAATCCGTGATCTGCGCGTCCGTGACTTTCACGTTCGACTCGATCGCCTTTTCGACGACGAGTTTCTCTTTGAGAATCGTCTGGACGTCCGATTGCGTCAGGTTTTGCTGCTTGAGCACCTGATCGAATTGGCCGGGCGGATACTTCGCCTTGATGTCATCCTCTTCTTTATCGATCGCCGACTGCGGGATATCGATTTTGTTATCCGTCGCGTACTGATCGATCAGTTTGCTCTGGATCATCTGAGAGAGGATCGACTTCGCCTGCGGGCTCGCGTCGAGTTTCTTGTTGAACGCGGACGATGAGATCTTGTCGCCGTTCACCGAAGCGACGTCGCCGTTATCGCCGCCGGCACCGGACGAGCAGCCGACGACGGCGACGCCCAAGGTAAACGTAGCGAGGGCGGTCAGCGCCCGGGTCGGGTTTGCCATGAAATCTCCAAGCGAAGTGTTGAAATCAGAGCCCCGAAAAACGCAGCGGACCCCAAACCACTACGGCTTCGGTCGCCCGGCTGCCGCGCTCCTGCCGCCGTCGTACCCGTGCCTTTGGGGAACCGCCGGCGTGAAACTCGGGCGCGCGCGGCGCCGTAGCTATACGCGAATCCGCCGAGGAACGACGACCGCCGCAGGCCGGCGCACCGTTTTTCGGCGATCGAACGACACGGAAGCTTCCTACGGGACGAGGCTCATTTTCGCATGATCGTGGTAGCGTTCTTCCGGCCGTTCGCACGCGTGCCGACGCTCGGCGCGTCGGTCGCGATCGCCCTGGCGCTCGCGTCCCGCGCTGAGGCCTCCG
>CAZZZK010000067.1:0-7904 GCA_964658555.1 Vulcanimicrobiota bacterium
CACGCGACGAAACCCAGGACGGCCGTAAACACCCCGCTCCGCATCGACTACCTCCGTCGCACTCCGCTGCCTCGTGTTTCGGACGGTCACGGATGCGGGCGAAAGGAGCGGCGCGCGAGTGTGCACCGCATCACGCGGTGCGCGGGAGGACGCTACGAGGCGAGGGGGCGCGAGCACGGCGGACTCGCGCCGGCTTCAGCGATCGGGGCGGATGTGGCGTTTGCGGAAACGCGTCGGCTTGCGCGGCGGGCCGGCCCGCGTGCGGAGCGTGTCGCGAAGCGCGACGAGCGAACCGAACGGAAAGACGCGATCGCTCGACGCGGCGACGACGTGGACGTCGCTGCGGCGTACCGACCACTGCCCGATCGCGCGCGCGAAATCGTCCGAGAGCAGATCGAGGCCGGGCGAATACGGCGTGAGCGCCGGGACGACGACGAGCGCGTCGCTCGCCGCGAACGCGGGGCACGTCGAGCCGCCGCCGAGATGCAGGCTCGGATGCAGGTGCCCGATGATCGTGCGCTTCCCGAGTACCGCCGGCCCGTCGCCGTGCACGAGCAGCCAGCCGTCCCGCTCGCACGCTTCGACCGTCTCGCCGAGAACCTCGAACGCGCGCGTACGGCCCTCGTGATTCCCCGCGATCAGCGTCACGCGCGCGAGCGCGCGCAGCGCGTCGAGCGCCGCGCGGACCGTACGCACCGCGCCCTCGCTCATCCGCGCGCCGTGCACGATATCGCCGAGGAAGACGATCTCGCGTGCGGCCGTGCGCGTCGCGACGAGCGAGAGCGTCGCGACCATCTCGGCCGTGCTCCATAGCGGCAGCGCGCCGCCGACGACGTCCTCGTAGGCGAAGTGCGCGTCCGCGACGAGCAGCGCGCGCGATTCCGTCAGCCACGCGAGACCCGGTGCGAGCGCGACGACGCCGCTCGCGAGCGCGTATCGCTCCGACGCCGGCGCGGGGAGTGCGTCGTGTGCCACTAACTCGCGGTTCGCGCCGCCTCGAAGAGCGGCCCGCTGCCGGGCGGCGCCGCGGCGGGCGCGGGGACGTCGGCATCGCCGAGGACCGCGAGCACGCGCTCGTGCAGCGCTTCGATCATGCTCGCACGATCGTCGATGACGACGCTGTCGCCGAAGCTCGAGGTCACGATTCCGAACGTGAAGGGCGAGGCCGCGACCGGATGGACGACGCGCGGTTCGCCCGGCAGCGCGTCGAGATACGCGCGCGCGGCGGGCGCGTCGAGCAGATCGTGCGTCACGACGCGCACGGTCTCGCGCAAGAGCGGGAAGCTCGGGTCGGCCTCCCAGAGGCGATCGAAGATCTTGTTGCTGTTCCAGCGCAATCCGCTGTGACGGACGCTCCGCCCGCCCGCGCGCCGCAGCACGAGCAGCCCCGTGTTCGCGACGTAGCGGAAGTGGGCGCGCAGCATGTGCGACCCGCGCAAGCCGTCGAGCAGATCGCGATCGAAATCGCGCGCGTGCAGAAGTCCCGCCCAGGCGGCGTCCGGGAGCGACTTGCCCTGCGGCATCGTGATGAGGAAACCGTTGTCGTCCGTCGTGATCTGCGTATTGACGCGCGCTTCCCGATGGAGCCGCGCGCCGACGACGCGCGCCAGCGCCTCGTTCGCGCGCCGGCCCGCGCACGTATGGAAGACGGCCGTCTGTTTGCCGTCCATGCGATAGACCTCGACGAGCGCGGCGCCGGGCTCCGCGACCGCGGAGATCGCGGCCTGCTGCGCGACGTAGCGGATCGCGTGCTGCGCCTCCGCGCCCTGCAGCCCGTAGCTGCGCTTGAGCCACGTCAGCGTCGGACGCGCGCCGCCGGCCGCGAGCCGGCGCGCGATCTCGAACCGCAGCACGGCGATCTCGCGCGAGAGCACGACGGGGACGCCCTTGATGTGCGAGCTCCACGTCGGCACGTTCGGCCGCCCGGCGAACGGTTCGACCGTCACGCCGCTGCCGCGCACGTCCTTCACTTTGAACGTGCGGCCGGAGATGAGCAGCACGTCGTCGATGCGCAGGCTCGAGACGAACGTCTCTTCGAGCTTGCCGATGTTTCCGCCGCCGCGCGTGCCGACCATCACCTGCGATTCGTCCGGGATCGTTCCGACGTTCTCGAAGAACGCGGCGCAGACGTCGCGCCCGAGCCCGAAGAGCGCGACGCCGTCCGTGCCGAGGCGCCGCACGTGCGCCTCGTCCGGGCCGACGCCGCCGCCCGAGAGATACGCGACGCAGCGGCGCAGATCGTCTTCCGCGAGATCGCGGTACGGCTCGGCCCTGCGCGCGAGCGCGAGCAGCGCGGCGATCTCGACGCGGCGATCGTAGCAGACGCTCATCACGAGCCACTGCGCGAGGACGTCGAGCGGGGCTTCGGGGATCGCGATCTCCTCGAGCGTGCCGCGCCGGATGCAGCGCCGCGTCGCCGCCGCCTCGAGGATGTCGTCGCGATCCTGAGCGACGACGACGCCGTCCGCGACCGCGCCCGGCCGATGCCCGGCGCGGCCGACGCGCTGCAGCGTCGGCGTCATCCCCCGCGCGCCGCCGACGATGCAGACGCGATCGATGTAGCCGATATCGACCCCGAGTTCGAGGCTCGAACTGCAGACGACGGTGTGCAGCTCGCCCGCGCGCAGCTGCGCTTCCGTGCGATGGCGCACGCTGCGCTCGAGGGCGCTGTGGTGGATACCGATCTTCGCATCGCTGCGCGGCCGCGGGACGGCGTCGGGCGACGCGACGCCGACGCTCGTATCCGCCGCGGCGTCGTCCGGCTGCCGCGATTCGAGGTAGAGCGACATCTCGTGCGCGACGCGTTCGGCTTGGCTGCGCACGTTCGTGAAGACGAGCTGCGTGCGGACGTCCTCGCCGAGCTCGACGCAGCGCTGCGCGATCTGCGTCATCGGCGCCATCGCGCCGCCGAACGGCGCGTCGATCTCGAGCCGGATCGATCGCAGCCGGCGCTCGTCGACGATCTCGCACGGCCGCTCGCCGCCCGCGAGGAAGCGCGCGATCCGGTCGAGCGGGGCGACCGTCGCGGAGAGGCCGACGCGCACGAGCGGCGCGGCGACGATCTCCTCGAGCGACTCGAGGCAGAGCGAGAGATAGGCGCCGCGTTTATTACCGGCGAGCGCGTGCACCTCGTCGACGATCACCGTGTCGACGGCGCGCAGATGTTTGCGGTAGGACTCCATCGCGAGCATGAGCGCGAGCGATTCCGGCGTCGTCATCAGGATGTGCGGCGGGCGTACCATCATGAGCCGGCGTTCCTCGATCGGCGTATCGCTCGTGCGCACGCCCGTGCGGACGAAGGCCTCGCGAATGCGGCCGCGCCGCAGCACCGCGCGTTCGGTGTTCGGGCGTTCGAGCAGCCCCATCTCGCGCAGCGGCCGGCGGACGTTGTACTCGACGTCGTAGCCGAGCGCCCGCAGCGGCGAGATGTAGAGCGCGTACGGACGCGGGAAGAGCTCGTCGCGGTCGCGCGCGCTCGCGAGGCGGCTCATGACGGGCAGGAAGGCCGCGAGCGTCTTCCCGGTCCCGGTCGGCGAGCAGATCAGATGCGTCCGGCGCGCGAGCCCGAGCGGCAGCGCGCTCTGCTGCGGGGGCGTCGGCTCGCCGAGTTTTTCGAAGCACCAGGTCGCGACGGCCGGATGCAGGCCGTCGAAGGACGAGTTCACGGCCGTACGCTTCGCCCCGGGACGGAGGTTCGCCTGAGCGGCCGGGCAAAAATCTTCCACCGTGTCGGCCGCACTAGCAGAGATGCTTCATAAAATAACTAGCATTTACAGCGATCGTTGGGTCGAGCAGACCAAGACGGGCTATAAGACGACGCCGCGGCCCGAGACGGTCGCGCAGCACCATCTCTATTGGCAAGCGATCGTGAACGCCGTCGAGACGGGCGAATACGACGAGCTGCTCGAGTTCGCGCGATCGGCGGGCCGGTTCCAATCGAGTCAGGGCATGGACCTCATCGATGCGATCGGGCGGACGATCGAGGCGACGAACATGATCGAACTCGCGCTGCTCGAATCGGCCGACGGCGCGCTCCCGCCGCTCGAGATCATCAACGAACTCGCCGATCTTCGTTCGATGATCGCCGTCGCGGTCGCCGAGGGCTACAAGAGCGAGCAGGATGCCGCGCGCGGCATCGTACCCAAACCCGCGAAGGACGAACTCCGCGAGATCATGCTGCGGAACAAAGGCGAGTTCGCGGTGAACGAGCTCGGGACGGGCGGCGAGATCGCGCCACTCTACGACGGCGGGATGCGCTTCCATTTCGTCGAGTACGGCAAGCTGCGGCTCTTCAATCTGCTGCCGAACGGCCGCTGCATCACGATCTCGATCCTCGGCGCGGGCGACGTGTTCCTACAGTGGCGTACCGAATCGCAGAGCCTCTCGTGCCTCTGCGCCGAGGCGATGCAGCCCTCGCGCGTCGTCTCGGCGAGCGAGAAGCAGATGACGGAGATCGTCTCGGCGCAGCCGACGGCCGCGATCGACGTGATCGCGAACTTCGCGCGGCGCCTCGCGGAATCGCAAGTGCTCATCGAAGACCTGCTCAACAACAGCGTCAACCTGCGGCTCTACCGCACGCTGCTCGAACTCTCCAAGCAGTTCGGCAAGGCCGAGGGTCGCGCGAGCCTCATCGATTATCCGCTGACGCATCAGCGGCTCGCCGACATGATCGGCTCCAATCGCGTAACCGTCACGCGGAAGCTGCACGAACTCCAAGAGCGCGGGATCATCGAGGCGCGCAAGAACGCGCGGATCGTCTTGATCGACCCCGGGGCCCTCGCCGGCCTCGCCGCGAGCGGCGCCGCGAACTGACGCGGTTGCGCGATCCGCAAACGATCCCCCGCGAGCGTCCGGGCGGGTGATACCCGTCACCGCCGCCCCGGCCGGGCCCCGGTACAGTAATGGCGATTCGCCTTCTCCGAGGTCGCCACATGATCGCATCCGCCAACGGTCGTACCGTCCGTATCCCGACGACCGAACCGAGCCTCTTCGCCGATCGGGCTCCCTCGGAGACGGGCGCTCGCGTCCGGAAGTATTTCGAAACGTCCGGGTTCTCGCGCTGGACCGCGATCTACGGTGAGGGCGACATCCCGCCGATCTGGAAAGTCATACGCGACGGGCATTCGCGCGCCGTCGACACGGTGATGGACTGGGTCTCGAGCGGCAAGGGACACACGGCGCTCGACGCCGGCTGCGGTACCGGGAACCTCGCGATCCGGCTCGCGCAGCACGGCCTCGAAGTCGACGGCTTCGACGTCTCGGCGCCGATGATCCACTTCGCGAAATACATCAACTCCGGCCGCACCTCCGGGATCGCGCCGCGCTTCCTCGTCGGCGACATCGCCGCGGTCGCGGGGACCGAACGCAGCTACGACGTCGTCTGCTGCCTCGACGTGCTGTTCCATTATCCGTACGACGAAGTGACCGAGATGCTCAAGCGCCTCACGTCGCTCGCGGCCCACAAATTCGTCGGTTCGTTCGCGCTTCGTACGCCGATGAACGATTTCTGGATGAGCGTCGGCCAGCGCTTCCATGCGAAGAACCGCATGACGAAGCTGCACATGTTCACCTACGACGAGGTCGAGAAGATCCTGTACCGCGCGGGCTTCAAGATGACGCGCAAGAAGCGCATCAAGTTCTTCTTCTACGATTCCTTCGTGTTCGAGGCCGTCCGCGTTCGCGCGTAAGCCGACATGACCGCGACCGTCGAACGTCTCCCGGCACCGAAGAAGAAAACGCTTCTCGCGCCGCGCCTCTACAAGACCGACATCGATATCCTCAACTCGCTGTCGATCGATTGGTGCCGCGACGAGTTCGAGGCGCTGCGCGCGGATTTCGAAGCCGATTACAATCGCGCGCTCTTCAAATGGGGCCCCGAAGTCAACGGCCACGATTACGAGCCCGTCTGGAACGAGTTCTACGAGTTCCTCCACCGCAGTTCGATCGGCGAGTTCTCGGGCTGCCTGCTCTATAGCGACGTTCAGAAGAAGCTCACCGATCCGACGCTGCGGGCGATCTATCGCTGCATGGGCCGCGACGAGGGCCGTCATTCGTCGTTCCTCAACTGGGTGATGCGTCACATGGGCCGCGCGTTCGATCTCGCGAACCTGCCGAAGCTCGACGGCATGCAGTACATGCATCCCAAGTGGATCTTCGTGACGACGTACCTCTCCGAGATCGTCGGCTTCTATCGCTATCAGAACATCAGCGATCATCTCAAGCTGCATCCCGAATTCAACTTCCACCCGCTCTTCGATTACTTCGACGACTGGTGCAAGGACGAGCGGCGCCACAGCCGCTTCTTCGCGCTGATGATGCGCTCGCAGCCCGCGTATTACACGACGTTCCGCGGCAAGCTCGGCATCAAGTTCTTCACGCTCGCCGTCTACATCACGATGTATCTCCGCGACGCCGAATCGACCGTCTACAAGACGCTCGGCATCGACTGGGAGCGCTACGATTTCAAGGTGATCGACGAGACCGAGGATGCCGCGCACGGCGTCTGGGGGCTCGCGATCCGCACGCGTTCGAACTATTTCCGCGCGTGTCTGCGAAAGATGGCCGAGAACAACCGGCGCAACAAGCGCGGCCGCGCCGCGACGGGCCTCGCCCGAATCCCCGCCGTCGTCGCGCGCTACGCCCGCTTCGCCAACAACATCCTCCAATACGCGAAACTGATGGCGCAGCCGCACGACTGGATCGAGCCGCTGCCGCGTTCGGAGTGGACGAACACGTGCGCCGATCCGGCGCCCGCGCACGAGCTCGCGCTCGCGGGCGCGATCCCGCCGCCGCCTCGCGCCCGGCAGGAAACGGTCCCCGCGTAAGCTCCGAACCGCCGACGGGCGGCGTTCGGGCGGGCGACCGCCCGGCGGGCGTGCCCTGGGCCACGCACTCGCCCGCACTCGGATGCTCCGGCGCGGCCGCGACGGCGCACCCGCTCGCGACGCAGGCCGCGATCGAGATGCTGCGGCGCGGCGGTTCGGCCGTCGATGCGGCGATCGCGGCGAACGCGGTGCTCGGCGTCGTCGAGCCGGTCAGCTGCGGCATCGGCGGCGACGCATACGCCTTCGTATGGGACCCGGCGACGCGGCGCGTCGAGGCGATGGCGAGCTCGGGCCGCTCGCCCGCGGCGCTCTCGCTTTCGGACGCGCGTGCGCGAGCCGTCACCGTCGACGGGCGCGCCGTCCTCCCGCAGCTCGGAACGGTGACGGTCAGCGTTCCCGGCGCCGTCGCCGGCTGGTGGGCGCTCCATCGCCGATACGGCCGCTCGGCGTGGGGCGAGCTCTTCGCGGCGGCGATCGATCACGCGGAGGCGGGCGCGCCGCTCGCGCCGATCGTCGCGGCCGCGCTCGGCCGCAATCTCGACGCCTTCGTCGCACCGGATGCGGGCGTCGAGGAGACCGCGAACGCGCTGCGCACGTTCGCTCCGGACGGTAGCGCCCCCGTCGCGGGCGAGGTCTTCCGCAATCCGGATCTCGCGCGGACGTATCGCACGATCGCCGAAGGCGGCCGCGACGCGTTCTACGACGGCCCGCTCTCCGAGACGATCGTGCACTACCTCGGGCGCCTCGGAGGCCGGCTCTCGCGAGACGATCTGCGCGGTCACGACGCGGAGTTCCCCGAACCCCTGCGCACCGACTATCGCGGCGCCGAGATCTACGCGATGGCCGCGAACACGCAGGGCCTCGCGACGCTGCAGATGCTCAACGTTCTCGAGTGCTTCGACCTGCGCGCCGCGGGCTTCCAGTCGGCCGCGAGCATCCATCTCCAGGCCGAGGCGAAGCGGCTCGCCTACGAGGATCGCGCGCGGTACTATGCCGATCCGCACGCCGTCGACGTCCCCGCGGCGCGGCTCGCGAGCAAGGCGTACGCGCGCGAACGGGCGGCGCTCGTGCGACCGGATC
>CAZZZK010000067.1:7914-9234 GCA_964658555.1 Vulcanimicrobiota bacterium
CGCCCGCGGTCGCCGGCGAGGCGCCGGGCCACGGCGACACGACCTATCTCTGCGTCGCCGATGCGAGCGGGATGATGGTCTCGCTGATCCAGTCGAATTTTCGCGGTATGGGATCGGGGCTCGTGCCGGACGGGCTCGGCTTCATGCTCGCCAATCGCGGCGAGCTCTTCTCGCTCGAGGACGGCCATCCGAACGTCTACGCGCCCGGGAAACGTCCGTTCCAAACGATCGTCCCCGGCTTCGCGTGCCGCGGCGGCGAGCCGTGGCTCGCGTTCGGCGTCATGGGCGGCGACATGCAGCCGCAGGGTCAGACGCAGATCGTCGTCGACCGCATCGATTACGATCTCGACCTGCAGGCGGCGGGCGACGCGCCGCGCTGGCACCATCAGGGCTCGCCGCAGACGATGGGCGAGGATCCGCCCGGGCTCGGGCCGCTCGGGATCCTGCGCCTCGAATCCGGCGTCCCCGAACGCACGCGCCGCGAGCTCGCGCGGCTCGGCTGGCCGCTCGGCGAGAGCGACGGCGGGTTCGGCCGCTATGCGTGCGTCGAACGCCGCACGTCGCGCTACGGCGGCCGCGTCGAACGCGTGTGGGCGGCCGCCGCCGACATGCGCGCGGACGGCGTCGCGCTCGCGTACTGAGCGCGGCCGCCGCTACCGCGCCGGGAACGGTTCGTCGCGGTACGTCGCGGAGAGTTCGTTCGGCGTCTGCGTGCCGTAGGTGCTCAGATAGTGCGCGACGCGTGCGATCTCGTCGTCGGGCAACACGAACGGCGCGCCGATCGACGCGGCCAGAACGTACTGTCGCGCGATGATCTCGAGATCGTGCGTTCGGCGCAGCGCGTCCGCGAGCGTCGTGCCGAGGACGACGAGCCCGTGATTCGCGAGCAGACATGCGAGCCGGCCGTCGAGCGCGACGAGCGCGTTCTCGGAGAGCTCGCGCGTGCCGAACGTCGCGTACGCGGCGCAGCGAACGGTCGGGCCGCCCGCCGCGGTCGCGATGTAGTAATGAACGGCCGGAAGATCGCGGCGGAGGCTCGCCACGGCGGTCGCGTACGTCGAGTGCGTGTGCACCACGGCGCCGATCTCGGGACGCGCCCGCAGGATCGCCGTGTGCAGCCGCCACTCCGAGGTCGGCTTGCGCGGGCCGCGGTACGCGCCGTCGTCGTCGATCTCGGCGAGCTCGTCCGGGCGCATCTCGTCGTACGGAACGCCGCTCGGCGTCACGAGCGTACGCGCACCGAAGCGGACGCCGACGTTGCCGGCTTCACCCGTGCGTTCGACCTGTTCGACGGCAACGACTCCGCGCAGGTCCAGGCCG
>CAZZZK010000067.1:9244-10682 GCA_964658555.1 Vulcanimicrobiota bacterium
CCGACGTTGCCGGCCGTGCCGGCATTGATGCCGAGCTCGACGAGCCGGTTGCAGACGCGGACGACCTCGCGCCGAAGCGCGGTCTCGGCGACGCTCGGCCCTCCCGCGTCTGCGATCGTGATGCTCCTCTCTTCCGCGCCGCGCCGGCGCCGCCCGTTTCGGGCCGCGGCGGTCGCGCGGCGCATCGAACGTGCGCGGGATCACGCAGTCGGCGACCGAAGCGCCACCGCTTCTCACGCCGTTCGCCCCCGGTTTCGGCGAGTCGTGGAGCCTACGCGCAGGAGCGGATGGTCCCGCCGCCGGGCGGCCGCCCGACTCATGAAGTCCTTAACCGATTCGGCGATACTCTACGCATAGGTACGACCGAAACCCAGCGCCGGTCCGTTCGATGCGGACCGGAATGATCCGGACAGCTGCGATGCCGTGCCGCAGCACGCGAAAGCACGGCACCCCTTCCAACGTTTCGACGATCGTCGCGACGAAACCGTCGCCTCTCGAGTGCCGCCGCGGCGAGCCGCGGAGCGCACGAGCGGCCTCTTGCCGCTCGCCCCGGTTCTCGTACGCCGCGCGATCCGCCGGGCGACGAAATCGCCGCCGCGTCTACGGCTTCGTCGCGGCGGCCGGTTCGGGTTCGACGATCTGCGTCGGGAACGGATTGCGCTCCGGGAAGCCGGCCTGATGCCAATACGGATACGGGATCGGCCACGCGCTCGCCGCATCGAGCGCGGCGATCTGCTCGGGCGCGAGGGTCCAGCCGACCGCGCCGAGATTCTGCCGCAGCTGGTGCTCGTCGCGGGCGCCGACGATGACGGTCGCGACCGTCGGGCGCGTCAGCAGCCAGTTGAGCGCGATCTGCGGGACGGTCTTGCCCGTCTCGGCCGCGACCGCGTCGAGCGCGTCGACGACGCGGTAGAGATCGTCGTCCGCGACCTGCGGCCCCTTATCCGCCGTGACGTGCAGCCGGCTCTTCTCCGGGATCGGGGTGCCGCGCCGGATCTTCCCGGTCAGGCGCCCCCAGCCGAGCGGGCTCCAGACGACGGCGCCGACACCCTGATCGATGCCGAGCGGCATCAGCTCGAGTTCGTAATCGCGCCCGACGAGCGAATAGTACGCCTGATGCGCGACGTATCGCGAGAGGCCGTAACGCTCGGAGACGGCGAGCGATTTCATGAGATGCCAACCCGAGAAATTCGAACACCCGATGTACCGGATCTTCCCGGCGCGCACGAAGTCGTCGAGCGTGCCGAGCGTCTCTTCGACCGGCGTCTGCGCGTCGAACCCGTGGAGCTGGAAGAGATCGATGTACTCGGTGCCGAGCCGCTTGAGCGACGCTTCGATCGTCTTCGTCAGGTGGAAGCGCGAGGAGCCGACGTCGTTCGGCCCGTCGCCGAAGCGGAACGTCGCCTTCGTCGAGACGAGGACGCGATCGCGCTTGCCG
>CAZZZK010000068.1:0-10582 GCA_964658555.1 Vulcanimicrobiota bacterium
CGATGATCCGCGTCGCGCCCGCCGGGAGCGTCTTCGCCGCGACCGTCGGCGCGACGACCGCTCCGTCCGGGAGCGCGTTCGCGAGCGCGGCGACGGCGGACCCGAGGGCGGGATCGGTCGCGCCGACCGCGCTCGCCGTCACCGCCGACCGCTTGTAGTTCGCACCGAAGAACGCGCGAACCGCATCGCTGTCGAGATTCGCGAGCGAGGCCGCCGATCCCAGCGCCGGCGCGCCGACGTTGCTCGCGTAATAGCTGCGCCGGAACATCTGGATACCGACGTTGAGGGCGTTCGATTCGAACTGCCCGATGCGCATCGCGAGCGCGGCGCGACTCGCGGCGAGGGTCGCGGGCGAGAAGTCGGGCTTCGCGAACGCGCGGCCGAGCAGCCCGACCGCCTGAGCGATCGTCCCCGACCGGCTCTCGAGATAGTAATGCACCGAACGGCCGTCGACCGTGTACGAGATCGAGCCGCCGCGCGCGGCGATCGCCTCGCGCAGCGGAACGCCGTCGACCGGCGTGCGCAGGATCGACTCGGAGACGAGCGCGGCGACGCCGCTCTGATTCGCCGCCTCGCGATCGAGACCGGCCGCGACGAAGATCTGCACGCCGCTGACGAGCACGTCGCCGTCGTTCTCGGCATAGAATTTGGTCGAGCCGAGCTGCGAGAGCGCGCCCGCGGGGTAGCCCGATCCGGCGGTAACGGCGGACGGCGCGGGCGCGGCGCCGAGGAGCGCGACGAGCGCCGCGCAACCGAACGCGAGCGTCCGTTTCGAACGGTTCGAGGTCATTTACCATCACCTGCAGTCGCGGCCGCCGTCAACGTGACGACGGCCGGGCTCTTCCCGAGATATTTCTGCGCGACCGACGCCACGAAATCGGGCGTGAGCGATCGCGCCGCATCGAAGTACGGGCCGGAGATGCCGCGCACGCCCGGGGCGTAGGTGACGGCTCCTTCGACGCTGTACCAGCCGAGATTGTCCGCCTTCGCGACCGGCGTCTGCAGATCGCTCAGCAGATGGTATTCGAACGCATCGCGAGCGCCGGCGAACGCCTTGCCGTCGAGCGGTTTGCGCATCGCGGCGAGCCCGTCGTCGACGAGCGATTTGAGCGGCGCGGCATCCTTGCCGGAATACGCGACGAAGAGCACGCCCGGGTCGTGCAGCGTCACGAATTGGCCGACCACGACGGATTCGGGATACGCGCGCGCCGCGCGGCTGGAAACGTAGCCGGAATCGGGCCGGAAGAGGTAGTCGGCGATGAAGTCCATCGCCGTCGCTTCGCGCTGGTCGGCGATCGCGGGGCCGATCCAGCCGTAGCCGCCCGAGGGCTGGACGAAAGGTGCCGTCACCGGAACCGGAGCGGCCGTAAGCACGCCCGCGGCGGGCGGCTCGCTCTTGATCCGGGTCTCGCTCGAGCGGCCGTCGACGGCCGACGCGACGACGGACGCGTCGACGCTTCCGCTGACGACGAGCGTCGCGTTATCCGCGCGGAACGCGCGCGTCGCGAACGCGCGAACCTCATCGAACCCGATCGTCCCGACGTTCTTCGGATCGCCGAGCGGCGGAAAATGCTGCGGACCGCTCGTGAAGAGCGCTCCGAACACGTCATCGCGGACGACCGTCTCGACGTCGAAGGACGAGATGAGCGCCTCTTGCGCGACGTCGTGCGCGGCGGACTCGAGCCCCTCGGGCGTCGCGACGGGCGCGAAATAAGCGGTCGTCATCGCGCGAACGATCGCGCTCGCATCGGCAGCGGGCACCACGGCCGAGACGTCGACGGAGTCGCTGTACGCCGTGATCGAGAGCTTACCGCCGACGTTCGCGATCGTCTTACCGAGCGGCAGGCCGACGAGCGGCTTCGAGGCGGCGACGACTTGCGCCGCGAGCCGCGAGAGCGACGGCGTCGGCTTCGCGTCGAAACCGACCGACGGCGCGCGGAACCAGAGCTCGACCGCCGCGACGGGCGCACCCTGCGCGGGCCGCACGATCGCGAGCCCGCCCGAGGCGAGACGCGTCACGCTCACGTTCGCGCCGAGGTCGGGCAGATCGCCCGTCGCCGCGGACGACGGCGCCGCGACCGATAGAACGAGGACGGCTCCGAGCGAACTCGCCCGGAGCCGATGACGTAGGGTCATAAGGTCCCTCTTGGCCCGAATGCTATGCCGGCTCGGGCGAGATGTTGGGTGGGAAGCGCTTCGGTTTTTCGACGCGCGCTTCGGGCTCGTGCTTGGGAGCGGCCGCGCGCGGGAACTCCGTCAGGCCGGAATCGGGCTTGCGGGGATACGGCAGGTCGTTGATGATCGCGACGACTTCGTCGGTATCGACGGTCTCGTGCTCCATCAGCGACGCGACCATCCGTTCGACTTTGCCCCAGTTGTCCTTGAGTAGCGACGTCGCGTCGGAGTAACACGTCTCGATGATCCGCCGGACCTCGCTATCGATCTTCCCGGCGATCTCTTCGGAGTAGTTGCGATCCTCGCCGAAGTCACGGCCGAGGAAGACCTGATGGTTCCCGCGGCCGTATTGGATCGGGCCGAGCGTATCGGACATGCCGTACTGCGTCACCATCCGGCGCGCGAGTTCGGTCGCCTTCTCGAAGTCGTTCGACGCGCCGGTCGTGACGTCGCCGAACTTGATCTCTTCGGAGATCCGGCCCGAGAGCGCCATCGTGATCTGCGCGAGCAGCTCGTTCTTCGTACGCGAATGGCGGTCTTCGTCCGGCAGCGACCACGTGATTCCGAGCGCCATGCCGCGCGGGATGATCGTGACCTTATGGACGGGATCGGCCATCGGGAGCAGGCCCCCGACGATCGCGTGGCCCGACTCGTGATACGCCGTGTTCTCTTTTTCCTTATCCGACATGACGAGCGACTTGCGCTCGGGGCCGGCGACGACGCGGTCGATCGCCTCTTCGCAGTCGTTCATCTCGATGATCGACTTATTGCGGCGGGCGGCGAGGAGCGCGGCCTCGTTGAGCAGATTCTCGAGATCGGCGCCCGAGAAGCCGGGCGTCCGCTTCGCGAGCGTCTGCAGCGAGATCTCTTTCGAGAGCGGCTTGTTCTTGGAGTGGACGCCGAGGATCGCCTCGCGGCCCTTGACGTCGGCGCGATCGACCACGATCTGACGATCGAAGCGGCCGGGCCGTAGGAGCGCGGGGTCGAGCACGTCCGGCCGGTTGGTCGCGGCGATCAGGATCACGCCGACGTTCTGATCGAAGCCGTCCATCTCGACGAGGAGCTGATTGAGCGTCTGTTCGCGCTCGTCGTGGCCGCCGCCGAGGCCGGCGCCGCGCTGACGGCCGACCGCGTCGATCTCGTCGATGAAGATGATGCAGGGCGCGCTCTTCTTCGCCTGCTCGAAGAGATCGCGGACGCGGCTCGCGCCGACGCCGACGAACATCTCGACGAAGTCCGAACCCGAGATCGAGAAGAACGGCACGCCCGCCTCACCCGCGATCGCGCGGGCGAGCAGCGTCTTGCCGGAGCCCGGCGGGCCGAGGAGCAACACGCCCTTGGGGATACGAGCGCCGAGCGCCTGGAACTTCTTCGGGAACTTCAAGAACTCGACGACTTCGCCGAGCTCTTCCTTCGCTTCCGGAATCCCGGCGACGTCGGCGAACGTGACCTTCGCCCGATTTTCCGATTGGAGCTTCGCACGCGAGCGGCCGAACGACATCGCCTGACTGCCGCCGCTCTGCGCCTGACGCAGGATGAAGATCAGCAGCAGCGCCATCAGCGCGAACGGAACGAGCTGGAAGATCATGCCGAGCAGCGGCGTGGTCTGCGGATTATCGACCGTCGTTTCGACGTGATACTGACGCAGCTGCGCGTCGACGTACGGCTCGTCGAGGATCGTCGTCGTGAACTTCAGATCGCCGCTCGTGGCCGCGGGGATCGAATGCTTGAGTTCTCCCGCGACGTCGTGACCCGAGATCATGACCTTCGAGACGTTGTTATCCTGGACCGCATCGAGGAATTGCGAATACGTCAGTTTCGTCGCCGGCGTCTGGTTGAGAACCAGCTTATCGACGATGAAGATGACCGCAATGAAGATTGCGAGGACGATGACGATCGATCTGACGTGCTTGCCCAACGGTTGAATCCTATTCCCTTCGGTGGCCTGCGGTCGAAGCGGCCCCGTAGTTGCTCTTCGGCTATCCGACCGCTTCGGGCGCGAGGCGGGCGAGATAGGGGAGATTCCGGTATTTTTCTTGGTAATCGAGACCGTACCCTACGATGAACGTATCGGGTACGGTCAGTCCGGCATAATCGACGGGGACGGAGATGCTGCGATTGTGTGGTTTATCCAGGAGCACGCACGACCGGAGCGACGCCGGCCTCCGGCTCCCGAGAAGCCGCTGCAGGTAGCGGAGGGTCAGTCCGTTATCGACGATATCCTCGACGATGACCACGTGTTTCCCCTCGACGCTCTCGCTCGTGTCCTTGAGGAGCCGTACCTCGCCGCTCGACCGCGTCGCGTTTCCGTAGCTCGAGACCGCGATGAAATCGATGCGGACGTCGAGGTGGGGGGAGAGCGCACGCGCCAGATCGGCCGTGAGGAACAACGCACCCTTCAACACGCCGACCAGGACGACGGGTTCACCGGGAAGATCCCGCTCGATCGCGGCTGCGAGCCCGTGGACGGCCGTCGCGATCTGACGTTCGTCGAACTCGATCGCCGCGATCCCGGCCGGCAGGCCCTCACGCGTTCTCATTCGATGACGATTTCGACGCCGCGGCGCAGAAAATGGCGCCCGGGCGATCCGCGTTCGATCGCGCGCGCCGCCGCATCGAGCCGTTCGAAGGGGATGTCGCGCAGGCCGGCCTCGCTCGCCGCGAGCGCGGCGCGAACGTTCGAACGGATCGCGGCGCGAGGTGCGCCGTCGCGTTCGTCGCGCAGGATCGCCGCGCAGCGCGCGATCGCCGCGTCGAGGTGCGGGAACGACTCGCGCAGCCGCTCGAGCGCGTCGCGCACGGCGTTGCGGCGCAGCGCCGGATCGTCGTTGCTCGGATCGCGGGCGGAGGCCAGCTGCCGGCGGGCGCAGTACGCGCGGAGCGTCTCGGGCTCGACGCCGAGTAACGGGCGTTCGAGCCGGATCCCGGGCGCGAGGTCGCGGACCGCCGGCATCCCGCCGAGGCCCTCGGGCCCCGCGCCGCGCAGCAGCGCGAGCAATACCGTCTCGCTCTGATCGCGCGCGTGATGTGCCGTCACGATCCGTTCGGCGCCGCAGGCGCGCGCGATCCGCACGAGCGCCGCGTAGCGCTCGTCGCGCAGACGCTCCTCGTCCGCGGGCCCCGGCTCGAGCGCCGCGACGACCGTCCGCGTCTCGAGCACCGCTCCGAGCGCGAGCACGACGGCCTCGTCCTGCCACGCGCCCGCCCGGACGCCGTGATTGACGTGCGCGAGCACGAGCGTCGCATCCGCGGCCGCGCAACCGGCCGCGAGCGCCGCCGCGAGGGCGACGCTGTCGGGGCCGCCCGAGACGGCGGCGACGAGGACCTCGCCCGGCCGCGGCGCGAGATCGCGCGCGAGCGCGGCCTCGAGCGCGCGCTCCGGATGCGTCCCGCGCACGCTACCGGCGCACGGCCCGCTCGAGCTCGCGCTTCACGTCACGGTCCTTCTCCTCGCGCCGCTTATCCCAGAGCTTCTTGCCGCGCGCGAGCGCGATCTCGATCTTCGCGCGGCCGCGGACGAAGTAGAGCCGCGTCGGGACGAGCGTCAGACCCTTCTCGGAGATCCGCCCCGCGAGGCGGTCGATGTCCTTCCGATGCAGCAGCAGTTTACGCGGCCGGTTCGGATCGTGATTGGAGAAACTGCCTTCTTTATAAGGGGGCACGTACATCGAGAGCAGCCAGAGTTCGCCGTCGCGCAACCGCGCGTACGACTCGCCGATGCTGCTCTGACCCGCCCGCAGGCTCTTCACCTCGGTCCCGGTCAGGACGATGCCGCACTCGAGCTTCTCGAGGAACTCGTACTCGAACCGCGCGCGGCGATTGTCGATGTGCGGTGCCGGCGCGGGCGGCTTCTTCGGCGCCGCGACCGCCGTCGGCTTGGGTTTAGGCACGAGCGCGCAATCCTCCGAAGCGTTCGCCCGGCGCGAGCCGTCCGCGTGAGACGAAACGTCCCTCGCCCGAAGCGAGCAGGGTGCCCGCGGCGTCGGTCACGCTCGCCTCGATCCCGAGAACGCCGCGCCGCTCCCAGAGAACACGCCCGCGGGCCACGATGTTTGCGCCGACCGGGACCGGGCCGCGAAAGCGCATGGTGAGCTCGCCCGTCACGCCGCGCACGCCGCGCGCGGCCGCGGCGTAGGCCATCGCCTCGTCCAGGACGAGCGCGACCGCGCCGCCGTGCACGATCCCCCGCCAGCCCTGGAAGCTCCGGTCGAAGGCGAACGCGGCCTCGACCGAATCGTCCGCGAGTGCGGAGAAGCGCAGGTGCAGGCCGTGCTCGGCGTGCTCCCCGCACGCGATGCAGAAGCCGTCGTCGACCGGCGGATCGAGCTCGCCGCTCACCCGGGGGTCGCGCTCGGCTGCGGCGCGACGCTCGCCTGCGGCACCGCACCCGCCGTCGACGCGGCGCTCGGGCTCGGGCTCGGAGCGCTCGCGATCTTCGCGAGCAGCGTCTGCGCGTAGATCGTGTCGACGTGCGCGGCGAGCGCGCTCGCGAGTGCGGCGCGCGCGAGCGCCGGCCGGTTCTGCGCGAGGTAGATGCGCGCGAGCAGCGTCTCGCCGTGGCGCCCCGCTTCGCCGACGCGGCCCGGATCGAGCGCGAGCCCGCGCTTCACGTAGACGATCGCGTCCGCGTTCTGACGGAGATCGGCGAGCAGCGAGCCGATGTGGAAATCGATATCGGCGTACCCCGGCACGAGATTCGGCACCTCGATCGCGTACGCGAGCCCGCGCTGCGGTTCGTGCAGATCGTTCTGGTAGAGCGAGGCGAGGTATTCGAGCGCGAGCACGGCGCTCGGATCGTCGCGCAGCGCCGTCAGGAATTCGAGCTTCGCGCGGCTCGGCGAACGCGCGTCGAACCGCATGACGCCGAGCCCGACGTGCGGTGCGGCCGCATCCGGCCGCAGGCGCTCCGCCTCCGCGAATTCGTCGCGCGCGTCCTCGCCGCGAGCGCGGCCCATCGTCGAATCGAACAGGTAGACGAAGCCCAGGCGAACGTGCGCGGCGTACGCGTTCGGAGCGGCGCCGGCCGCTTCTTCGGCGCGGTCGGTGAGCGCGTCGAGTTCGCCCGGCCGCTGCGCCGCCGACGCCGCGAGGAACGACAGCGCGAACGTATCGTCCGGCACGACGGCGAGCGCGTGCTCGAAGGCGTCCTGCGCGGCCGTGAAACGCGCGCCGTAGAACGCGCGCAATCCGTCGGCGAGCGGGCGCGCGAACGCCGGATCCTCGAACGCGTTTTCGTGTGCCGCCGCGCCGGCCGGCGTCGTCTGCGCCGCGGCGGGCGCGAGCGACGCGGCCGCGAGCGCCGCCCGCGGCAGACGGCCGCGAAGCGGGGCGCGGATGCGCTTCAATGCGATCGAACGCACGGGCTCACCGGCCGACCGCGAGCCGGCGCGCGCAGACCTCGGGCAGACGCGCGGCGCCGATCTTCGCCTGCACGTCGGGGATCGCGTAGGCGGCGCGCTGCCAGACGATCGTCTGCGCCGCGTCGTCGTAGAACGCGAACGACGCGTCGGGGTTGAGATCGCGCGGCTGCCCGACGCTGCCCGGGTTGACGATGTAGCGCGTCAGCGGATCGAGGGCGAGATCGCCGCCATTCTGGCGATGGCCGTGGGCGATCTCGCCGCTCGGACCGAGCGCGTAGTACTCCGCGATGTGCGTGTGACCGATGAAGACGAGCCGCGCGTCCGTCGCCGCGAACGCTTCGGCGGCGTCGGCGTTGTCTTCGATGTAGCGAAAGTACGTCACCGGGGCGCCGTGGACCATCAGGTAGTCCGGCATCCGAACCTCGTAGGCGAGGCCGTCGAGCCAGGCCGCGAGGTCGGGCGCGAGCACGCCGCGCGTCCATTCGATCGCGAGCCGCGCCGCCGGGTTGAAGTGCTCGAACCCCTCGCCGTCGACGGCCGCGACGTCGTGGTTGCCGAGGACCGCCGCGTGCACCCGGTCGCGCAAGAGCGCGAGGCAGGCGTTGGGGTCGGGGCCGTAGCCGACGGAATCGCCCATGCACAGCAGCGCGTCGTCGGGCGCGAGTCGCGCGAACACCGCGCGCAGCGCCTCTTCGTTGCCGTGGATATCGGAGACGAGCGCGTATCTCACGGCGCGGCCGCCGATGCTTCGCGGGCCTCGAGCGCGTCCGCGAAGGCGGCTGCGAAGCGGGCCCGCTCGGCGCCCGTCCCGACCGTGACGCGGATGTGTCCGTCGAGCGGCGGGAGGCCCGGCTTGCGGATGAAGATCCCGCGCTGCAGCAGCGCCTCGACCATCGCCTCGGCTCGATCGCGCGAGCCGAGATCGATGCACGTAAAATTAGTACGGGAGCGAAGCGTTTTCAGACCGAGCGTGCGCGCGAGCTCGGCGTACTCGTCGCGCCCGCGTTCGACCTCCGCGACGACGTCGCGGACGAACGCGTCCTCGCCGAGCGCGGCGAGCGCGGCCGCCTGCGCCGGGCGATTCACGCCGAAGTGGAGCCGGATCTTGTCGAGCGTCGCGACGAACTCCGGCGAGCCCAGCGCGTACGCGACGCGCGCGCCCGCGAGTCCGTAGGCCTTGGAAAAGGTTCGCAACCGAACCATCGTCCCGTCGAACGCGTCGTCGACCCGCTCGCGGGCCGGGACGAAATCACCGTAGGCTTCGTCGAGCAGCAGGAGGCAATCGTCGGGCAACGCCGCCCGGAACGCGGCGACGGCGTCGCGGTCCGCGAACGTTCCGCTCGGATTATCGGGGTTCGCGAGATAGGCGATCCGCGCGTTCGTTTCGTGCGCGCGCGCCGCGAGCGCCTCGAGCGGGATCGTCCCGTCGCCGCGATAGGTGACGCCGTCGAGACGGCCGCCGTACCCGGCGACGTGATAGGCGTAGGTCGGATACGTGCCGTGCGCCGCGAGCGTCGTCTCACCGAGCGCGAGATACGCGCGCACGACGAGTCCCAGAAGATCGTCGATGCCCGAGCCGACCGAGACGTTCTCGACGCCGCAGGCATGGCGCGCGGCGATCGCCGTCCGCAGATCGAGCGCGGCCGGATCGCCGTAGTGCGACGTGCGTGCGAGCTCGGCGTGCATCGCGGCGAGCGCCGCGGGAGGCGGCCCGAACGCGCTCTCGTTCGCGCCGAGCCGAACGAGCGACGAACACCCCACGCGCCGCGCGAGCTCTTCGGGCGCGACGAACGGCTTCGCGGCCGGAAGCGCCCCGACCGCAGGCGCCGGACGGACGCTCACGATGCGACGTGCAGCCGATCGACGACCTCGCGCACGCCCGCCGTCTTGCGCGCCGTCGAGAGCAGCGTCGTCTTGAGCGCCTCGGTCTTCGCCGTCCCCGAAAGGGTCACGACGGCGCCGCGCGCGACGACGTGCAGCGTCAGCCCGTTGATCCCGGCCTGCACGGCGAGATTCGCGTGCACGGCGGTCTCGAGCGCGAAGTTCCGGACGGCGCTCGCCGGCCTCGGAAGGTTGGGATCGATCGCGAGTCGCGCGTCCACGCCCGTCACGCCCGGCACGCCGCGTGCGGCCGCGAGGAATCGCTCGCGCGTGCTATCGGAGAGCACCTTGCCGGTGAGACGCACCGTCCCGCCGTTCGCCGAGGCGGCGACGTGCAGCGCCGAATTCGCGTCGATCTGCACGAGGCGCGCCATGACCTTCGCCGCGAGGACGCCCTCGTCGATGAGCTCGGGCGCGCTGCTCGCGATCGCGTTCCCGGCGTTCGAGACGGACGAGCCGGCACGGTCGAGCTGGTGCTGAGAGCACGCGGCGAGCAGGATCGCCGCGAGCGCGCCGGCACAGATGACGATGCGGGCTCGGAGTTTCGCGTTCACGCTGCCTCGATCGGGGCGCCCCCCGCGGAGAAGTGATGGATCTCGACGGGATCGCCCGCCTCGACGCGCGCCGGATCTTCGCCGACGATCGCGTACCCGGCCGCGCGCGCGAGCAGACTCGTGTGGGCCGAGTGCAAGACGAGCGGCTCCGCGAAGAGCGTACCGCCCCGCGTGAAGAGCCGCGCCGGGACGTACCACGTCCAGCCTGCGCGGCCGGCGAAGGGCGCCGCCGCGATCGCGCGGGTCGCGGCGGAAGGCGCCGGCGTCTCGCCCGTGAGCGCGACGACGATCGGTCGTGCGATCGCCTCGAAGATCATCAGCGACGAGGTCGGATTGCCGGGAAGGCCGACGATCGGTTTCCCGCCCGACGCGCCGAAGAGCGTCGGCTTCCCGGGCTTTACGCGGATGCCGTGCACGATCGCGCCGGGTGCCGGGAGCTCCGCGACGATCCGCGGCACGAGGTCGCGCGTCCCGACCGACGATCCGCCGGTAAGCACGACCGCATCGCAGCCCGCGAGCGCGTCCGCGACCTGCGCGCGCAGCGCCTCGAGCGTGTCGGCCGCGCGCGGGAAGTGGACGGGGACCGCACCGAACGCGCGGAGCGAGCCCGCG
>CAZZZK010000069.1:0-10533 GCA_964658555.1 Vulcanimicrobiota bacterium
AACCAGAGACCCGCTGATTAACAGTCAGCTGCTCTACCAACTGAGCTATTCGGGACCGGTGCTCGTAGGGCGACGCGAACGCTTCCACGCACGCATCCCGCCCCCTTTCGCCGGCGCGACGCCTTCGCACTCCGGGCGTCGACGGATAGCCTTGGCGAACGGGTCCGCACCGAGTATCCTCTTGAGTATGTTCGGGGAACGTCCGAGGCGTGTCGACGGCCGGCTTCGCGAAGCGGCGGCCCGGAGATGATCCAGCCGCGCGGACAGCGGCCGCCCTACGACGCCGTGCCGACAACCCGGATCTCCTACGACCGGCGCATCGGGAATTGGCTCAAGACGCTCGGCGTGATCGTGCTCGTCTGGTTGATCGTCGAGCGGGTCGGTATGTATCTCTCGCACGTCAGCTTCGCCGTCTCGGTCTGCGTCGGCGGCGTCTTCGTCGCGTACCTGATCCACCCGGCGGTCCGCTGGCTGCGCGCGCACATGCCGCTCTGGGCCGCGATCGCGATCATGTACGGTGCCTTCGCGATCGCCGCCGGCGCGACGCTCTGGTACGTCGTCCCGATCGCGCTTTCGGATCTCGAGGCGATCGCCGCGTCGGTCCCGGCGCTCGAACGCGAATTGCAGCGATTCCTCGATAATCCGGCGTTCGCCACGCACCTGCCGCCCGCGATGGCGCAGTCGATCCGGACCGTCCCGCTCGGCGTCGCGACCTACGTCCAGGCGAACGCCCACCTCGTCAGCGACAACGTCGTGCCCGCGTTGCTCTCGGCCGTCACGATCATCGCGCTCTTCATCGCGATCCCCGTCGTCGCCGCGTACATGATCTACGAAGCGGTGCCGATCCAAGCGTACCTGCTGGCCGCCCTTCCGCCCGATCGTCGCGAGGGGACGCGGACGCTGATCCGCGCGCTCGACGAGGTCGTCGGGGGCTTCGTTCGCGGTCAGGTCCTCGTCGCGCTCACGGTCGGGATCATGACGACGATCCTGCTGCTCGTCCTGCGCGTCCCGTACGCGCTGCTGATCGGGATCTGGGCGGGCATCCTCGACCTCGTACCGTATCTCGGCGCGGCCGCGGGCGCGATCCCGGGCGTCGCGATCGCGCTGCTCACGAACGGCGTCGCCGACGCCGCGGCGGCGTCGATCGGCTTCGCCGTGATGTATCAGGTCGAGGGCAATTTCATCTCGCCCCGCATCGTGAGCCGGGCGATGCGCATCTCGCCGCTCGTCGTCATCTTCGCGGTCGTGGCGGGCGGGGAAGCGTTCGGCCTCATCGGCATGCTCGTCGCCGTACCGATCGCGGGCGTCGTTCGGATCGTCCTCGAGTACGTTCAGGCAATCCACCGCGAACCGATCCGCCAGATCGTCACGGGCGTCGACGCGTCCTAAGCCCGTCTCCGAACGCGACGGCTTCGATCTGCGTCGTTGACGACGAGGGTCGCGGGCTCGTCGCGTGCGACCCGGCCGGAGAGATGGGCCGTTATCGCGGACACGCAAAGAGCCGTCGAAAAATCGACGGCTCCCTACGGTGTTCGCGTTCGGACGTGCGCGCTAGGCTCAGCTCCGGGCGGCGCTGAGCTCGCGATCGGCGCTGCCGAGGCCGGCGGCCGCGCGGAGGGCGTCGGCCTTGTCGGTCCGTTCCCACGGCAGATCGAGATCGGGGCGGCCGAAGTGGCCGTACGCCGCGGTCTGACGGTAGATCGGACGGCGGAGATCGAGGTTCGCGATGATCGCCGCGGGCCGCAGATCGAAGTGCTGCTGTACGAGCTCGGCGATCTTCTCCTCGGCGATCTTGCCGGTGCCGAAGGTCTCCACGAGAACGCTCACCGGCTGCGCCACGCCGATCGCGTACGCGACCTGCACCTCGCAGCGATCGGCGAGGCCCGCCGCGACGACGTTCTTCGCGACGTGACGCGCGGCGTACGCGGCCGAACGGTCGACCTTCGTCGGATCCTTCCCGGAGAAGGCGCCGCCGCCGTGACGCGCCATCCCGCCGTACGTGTCGGCGATGATCTTGCGGCCCGTCAGGCCGGCGTCGCCCATCGGTCCGCCGATGACGAAGCGGCCGGTCGGGTTCACGAAGATGCGCGTCTTCTCGTCGTAGAGCGCGCCCGGAATCGTCGGCACGATGATGCGCTCGGCGATCGTCTTGCGGATCTCTTCCATCGAGACGTCGGGATCGTGCTGCGTCGAGATGACGACGGCATCGACGCGAGCGGGAAGCTGGCCGTCGTACTCGACCGTGACCTGCGATTTCGCATCGGGCCGCAGCCACGCGATCGATTCGTTCTTGCGCTGCTTCGCGAGCTCGCGCGTGAGGTTGTGCGCGAGGACGATCGGGAGCGGCATCAGCTCGTCCGTCTCGCGGCACGCGTAGCCGAACATCATGCCCTGATCGCCCGCACCCGTCGTCTCGAACGGATCGGCGTTCCCGCCGCGCGTTTCGAGCGACTCGTCGACGCCCATCGCGATATCGGCCGACTGCTCGTCGATCGAGACCGAGACGCCGCAGGTCGCGGCGTCGAAGCCGACCATCGAGTGATTGTAACCGATGTCGGCGATCGTCTTACGCACGATCTTCGGAATGTCGGCGTACGTCTTCGTCGTGATCTCGCCCGCGATGTGGACCTGACCCGTGATGACGAACGTCTCGCACGCGACGCGCCCGAGCGGATCGTCGGCGAGGATGGCGTCGAGGACGGCGTCCGAGATCTGATCCGCGATCTTGTCGGGATGCCCTTCGGTCACCGACTCCGAGGTGAAGAGCCTGCGATAGGCCATGCTAAACTCCTAAACCGATACCGCTCGTTCGAACGAGCACGTACGGCGACGCGACGGATGCGAAAAGCGCACGACGGAGCGGGCCCTCCCGCGCGGGAGGACCGCACCGGCGGCTTCGGGCGAGGCGGACGAAGCGCTACGTGCCTTCCGACCAGGACGCCATGTACTTGACCTGCGCCGCCGTCGGAGTGTCGATATCGATCTTCATCGCCGCGAGTTTGAGCTCGGCGACTTCGTTGTCGATCTCGTCGGGAACCGAGTAGACCTTCTTCTCGAGCTTTTTGTAGTTCTGTGCGAGATACGCCGCGGCCATCGCTTGATTCGCGAACGACATGTCCATCACGTCGGCCGGATGGCCTTCGGCCGCGGCGAGGTTGATGAGCCGGCCTTCGCCGAGCACGCGCACCGTGCGGCCGTTCTGCAGCTTGTACGACTCGACGAATTCGCGCGGACGCGTCTTCCCCGTCGACATCTTCTCGAGCGACTCGAGATCGAGCTCGTCGTTGAAATGGCCCGCGTTACAGACGATCGCGCCGTCCTTCATCGCACCGAAATGCTCGCCCGCGATGACGTGATAGTTTCCGGTGAGCGTGACGAAGATATCGCCGACCTTCGCCGCTTCGGCGATCGGCATGACCATGAAGCCGTCCATCGCCGCCTCGAGCGCCTTGCGCGCGTCGATCTCGGTGACGACGACGTGGGCGCCGAGGCCCTTCGCACGCGACGCCACGCCGCGGCCGCACCAGCCGTAGCCGACGACCACGACCGTGTGGCCGGCGATCAGCACGTTCGTCGCGCGCAGGATGCCGTCCATCGTCGATTGTCCGGTGCCGTAGCGATTGTCGAACATGTGCTTCGTGAGCGCGTCGTTGACGGCGACGACCGGGAACGGCAAGACGCCTTCCTTCTCCATCGCGTGGAGCCGGATGACGCCCGTCGTCGTCTCCTCGCAGCCGCCGATCATGTCGGCGAGGAGGTGGTTGTGCTTCGTGTAGATCGTCGTGACGAGATCGCAACCGTCGTCCATCGTCATGTGCGGCTTCGTGGCGACGACGGATTCGATGTGCTTGTAATACGTCGCGTTGTCTTCGCCCTTGATGGCGTTGGTCGAGATCCCGTAATGCTCGCAGAGGGCGGCCGCGACGTCGTCCTGGGTCGAGAGCGGGTTGGACGCGCAGAGCTCGATCTCGGCGCCGCCCGCCTGCAGGGCGAGCACGAGGTTCGCGGTCTCGGTCGTCACGTGGAGACACGCGCCGATGCGAACGCCCTCGAGCGGGCGCTCCTTCGCGAAACGATCGCGGATCTGGGCGAGCACGGGCATGAAGCTCGCGGCCCACTCGATGCGGTTCTTACCGGCATCGGCGAGGCTGCGGTCTTTCACATCCCCGAGTTGTCGTGAAATGGTCTGCATGAAATACGACTCCTTCGAGTTCGGTGGTGACGCTGGCGCTCGCTGATCTTTGAAACAATCGAAAGCGAATCCGGGCACTCTTCGCCCTAACACCTCGATTACCCTAAAGGTCGCGCTCGCGGCTTCGAACGCGCATCCGGACCGGGCCGATCGGCCGCAGGGTCACGTACGGCCGGAGCTCCGGCAGGCTCGCCGACGCGGGCTCGAGATCGACGCGCTGGGCGATCGTGGCGAGCGCGAGCACGCCCTCGAGCATCGCGAACGCCTCGCCGATGCAGACGCGCGTCCCGGCTCCGAACGGGAAATAGGCGAAACGCGGCAGGGCGGCGGCCCCCGGCGCGAAGCGATCCGGGTCGTATCGGTCGGGGTCCGGAAAATAGCGCGGGTCGCGCTGCGTGACGTATTGCGAGACGAGGACGGTATCGCCCCGGCGCAGGGCGAGCTCGCCGCTGCGCACCGGGACGAGCGCGGTGCGGCCCGTGATCCACGCCGGCGGAAAGAGCCGCAGCCCCTCGGCGAGGGCCGCGCGGACGCGGGGCAGGCGTGCCGCGTCGTCGTGCGAGGCGATGCGGCCGCCGAGTACCGCGTCGACTTCGTCGCGAACCGCCGCGGCGGCGCCGGGGGCGCGGCCGAGCGAGAGCAGCGTCCACGCGAGCGCGTTCGCGACCGTCTCGTGCCCCGCGAGCAGCAGCGTGAGGACCTCGTCGCGGACGGGTCCGTCGCCCGCGCCCGGTTCGGCCGAAGCGAGCAGCAGCGAGAGGACGTCACCCTCCCCGCCGCCGCCCGCGCGATGCTCCGCGATCAGCGCGGCGACGATCGCGTCGAGGCTCCGCTTCGCGCGCTTGAAGCGCAGCACGACCGGGAGCGGCAGCGCGTCCCAGAACTCGCTAAACGGCAGCATCGACGCCGGGAACGTCGCGAGCGCCTCGTCGAGCGCGTGCGAGATCGCCGCCGTCTGGGCGCGAAGCGTCGTCCCGAACAGCGTTCGCGCGACGATCTCGAGCGCGAGCGCGCTCGTCTCGCGTTCGAGATCGATCGTCTCGCCGTCGCACCAGCGCGCGACGCACGCGCGCGTCGCCGAGACCATGACGTCCGCGTACGCCGCGAAGCGCGCACGCGCGAAGGCGGGCGCGACGAGCCTGCGATGCGGCAGGTGGTCCGGCCGTTCCGCCGTCAGCAGTCCGTTGCCGAGCAGCCGGCGCAGGCGCCGCGTCCCGCGCCCCTTCCGGAACGAGCCCGCGTCGGAGACGAGGACGCGCTCGATCGTCGCCGGATCGTTGACGAGATAGAGATCCGTCCACGGGAAACGAAAGCGCACGATCGGCCCGTGCTCGGCGGCCGCCCCGCGGAGCAGCTCCGGCAGCTTCGCGTACGGCGTGCCGCGCAGCACGAAGCCGGAGAGCGTCGGGATCGCATCGCGGCGCCGCGAGATCACGAGCGGTCGTCGCTCGAGAAGATGCGTCTTCCCCACCAGAAGAGCGCGCCGCCGAGCAGCGACGCGCCGATCAGGAAAACGACGGCGTCGAGCAGCTGGACGCGCACGGTCTGCGCCTGATGCGTCGGCGCTGCGGTCGCCGTCGGAAACGCGAACGGCGTCGGATCGGCGCTCGCCGCGGCGGCCGCACCGGCGAACGCGACGCACGCCGCGGCGGCGACGGTGACGACGATCGCGTGCGATGCGTACGAACGGGGGCGGCGTTTCATCACGCGGGACCTTGGCGTCCGCGGGCGGTACGGCCCGCTCGAAAGGACCGCTCGCACTCGGCGCCACAGAACCCGGCATGTCATCGATCTCTCGCGCGAACGTTCTCGGTGCGGTATGCGCGCTCGGCCTCGGCGCGTCGCTCGGTTCGGGTTCGGCGAGCGCGGCCGCGCGCGTCGACGGCGACGATCTCAAAGCGCTCGCGGCGAACCTCGCGCTCGAGCGCGCGGCGATCAAAATCTACACCGACGCGCTCGCGGCGAACGTCCTCTCGAAGCCCGTCGCGGCAGTCCTCACGGGCTTCCTCGCCGATCACTCGACGCATCGCGACACGATCGTCGCGGCGTACGCGACCGCCGGCATCACGCCCGGGGTCGATCTCGCGCCGATCCCGGTGACGACGGCGCACGCCGATACCGAGTATCTCGCCTACCTGCTCGGCATCGAACGGACGCTCGCGTTCGCGCATCTCGGCGCCGTCGGCTCGTATAAGGATCGCGATTTCGCGCAGCGCTCGGGCGCGATTCTCGGCGTCGAGACGACCCACGTCGCCCTGCTCTCCGAAGCGCTCGCGAAGGGCCCCGCCTACCCGGGCGGTTTGGTCGTTCTTTAAAGAACGCGCTCGAAGAACGGTTCGAGATCGGCGCGGTCGACGTCCATGCCGACGCCGCGCGCGTTGTAGCGCGCGTCGTGAAAATCGGAGCCGGCGGTCATGACGAGCCCGAGCCGCGCGGCGAGCGCGCGATAGTGCGCGACCTGCGACGCGTCGTGACGCGGGTAGAACGCTTCGAGCCCCTGCAGGCCCGCCTCGGCGAGCTCTTCGACGATCGCCTCGTCCTTGAGCCGGCACGGGTGCGCGAGCACGCTGACGCCGCCCGCGGCGTTGATCAGCGCGATTGCCTCCTGCGGCCGCACGTATCGCTGCTCGACGTACCCCGGCCGGCCGCGCGCGAGGAGATCGCGAAACGCGACCTCGACGTCGCGCACGTAGTGCTTGCGCACGAGGGCGCGTGCGACGTGCGGCCGCCCGAGCGTCGTACGCTCGCTCTCGGCTTCGGCCCGGACGTCGGCGAACGTCAGCTCGTAGCCGCCCGCCGTCAGCTGCTCCGCCATGCGCTTCGCCCGCAGCTCGCGCTCGGACCGGTTGAAGGCGAGCGCGGCGAGCACGGGCTCGCTGTCGAGCGGAAAGCCGTAGCCGAGGACGTGCACTTCGTTGCCGCGGTACGTCGTATTGATCTCGACGCCGTGCACGACGCGCTGGCCCGTCGCCGGTTCGAAGCGCGCGTACGCGCCGAGCGTATCGTGATCCGTGATCGAGAAGATCTCGACGCCCCGGGCCCGCATCGCCGCCGCGAGTTCCGAGGGCGCGAAGGTGCCGTCGCTCTCGAGCGTGTGGGAATGGAAGTCGACGATCACGCGCGCGGCCGCGCCTTCTTCTTCCGATCTCGGGCGAAGTAGACGAAGACGCGTTTTTCCTCGCGGAAACCGACGAGGCTCCGCTTCTGCGACGGGTCGCGCAGCGCATCGAGCGCGTACGCGACGAGATCGTCGTCGTCTTCGAGCGCGTCCTCGTCGGCCGTCGTGCTGACGACGAGCGCGTCGCCGAAACGCTCCGTGAAGAGGGTGACGAGCAAGCCGAGCTCCTGCGGTACGAACGTCGCGGCGTCGCGCGTCACGCGAACGAACCCGATCCCCTCGTCCGTCTCGGACGCGATACGGATCGTCGCCGGCGTCTCGCCCGAGAAGCTGCCGAGCGCGCGGACGTGCTCGACGATCGTCTCCCGCAGCGCGCGGACGACGTCGTTCCCGAGCCGAGCTCGGACGGCGAACGAGAGCGTGAGGGTCCGGTCGTTCGGATGGGAGACGAGCGTCGCGATCTGCGGATAGCGTACCAAAAGTGCGATCACCAGGCCGACGGCGTCGGACGGTTCGCTCGGGATACGGGTCTCGGCAGTGGGTCGCATGAGCCTTCTCGGAGGGACCGGGCAGCGGGTGCCGGGCGGGGGCGGGGTTTGTTCGAAGCCGTCCGAGGCGTCCCTTGCAGGAATCCCCGGAGCCGCCCCGTGCCCCGGGGCACCTCCCGGCGAGGCGTCGAGCGCCGCTCGCGGGCACCGTTCGGCGGCTTCCGACCGTCCTTTCGCGACGAATCGCGCGCCGGCAAGCCCCGCGTTCGCGAAGCGCGCCGGGCCGGGCCGGCCTAGAACGGCACGATGAGCCGAAGATCCGCTTGGAAGCCTTCGCCCCACTGCGTCGTATTGAAGCCGTTCGCGATCTTCAAAATGTACTTCGTGTTCGTGAAGTTCTGAAAGTCGACTTTGAAACCGGGGCGCCGCTCCTTCCCGCGACCGGCCTCGCGGCCGAACGACGCGTTCGCGGTCAGGTGCGGAGGCAGGCGGCCCGTGCCGTTCTGGAACTGCACGGGGTAGCCGGTTCCGTACTGCGGTTCGATCGTCGCGTAATACGCACGGCCCGCGCCCAAGCGCTTCGTGTAGCCGAACTCGGCGGCGAAGGTCTGATCGTGGTCTTCGGGATTGAGCGTCACGTCGGTCGGATCGGTCCCCGAGGCCGGCGGGAAGAGGAACGTGCCGCCCGAGATCCCGCCCGCGAGCGACTGCGAGAGCGTCGTCGAGAAGTAGAGCGAGTCGCCGTTGCTCCAATGGGAATCGACGCGACCCTCGACGCCCTTCGAGATCCCGATCGTGTTGTTGTAGACGGCGAAGATCGGCGTGTCGGCGAGCTGCGTCGTGTCCAGGACGTTCCGGACGTCGCGCTTCCAAAAGTTGACGGTCGCGCGCGCGTTCGGGGCGAGCGTGTGCGCGAGGCCGAACTCGACGTACGTGTCGCGTTCGGGCTGCAGATCGTACGTCGGCGTCGCGGTCCCGAGCCCGCCGACGACGACCGCCGCCGCTCGCGTGTCTTCCAAGAACGGCGCCGCGTAGAGCCGGCCGTAGTAGGCGTGAAAGATGTCCTGCGGATCGAACTGGGCGTTGAGCTCGATCCGCGGACTGAGCTGTCCGCCCGAGACGTACCCGGTCGAGTGGTCGTAGCGAAGGCCGCCCTGCATCGAGACGTAGGACGTCGGCGTCCACTTGTCTTCGACGTAGGCGCCGAAGTTGGTCCCGCGCCGCGCCTGCGCGTCGGAGAAGTTCGCGGGCGTCGCGCTCGCGGTCCCGTCGGCGAGCGTCGGGAAGTACGCGATCCGCTCGTTGCCGACGAAATTCTCGAGGTCGGCATCGATCCCGGCCTTGACCGCGTTCGCTCCGAAGGAATCGAACTGCGTCAGCCGGATCCCGCTGAAGGCCGAGTGGCGATCCTGCCGCAGCCCGGCGTTGCTGTTCTGCGCGCCCCCGGTCGTGGCGAGCAGATCGTTCGCGAGATCGCCGTCGTAGACGATCCGGTCGTACTTATAATACGGCGCGATCTGCGTGTACGCGTTTCCGTTCGCGGCGTTGTGCGTGTACGAGAGGGTGAAGAACGAATCGTACTCGCGCTGGACGTCGTCCGTCCCGGGGACCGACGTGATCGGATCGTTCGCGTCGTTCGGGTTCGTATCGATCGGGATCTGAAAGATCGAATCGTTGTTCGATGCGTCGAACGCCAGCACGTCGTTCTTGCCGACGTTCGTGACGCTGCGGAAGAATTGGTTGCTCTGATTCGCGTCGTCGTGCTGCGGCAGGTACGTCGGCGAATCGATCCCCCGGTCGCTGCGCTCCTCGTTGGCGTTGAAGAAGATACGCGTGTTGCCGAGGACGGTCGTCGACTCGGCGACCGAGCCTTGGAGCTCGCCGTAGCTGCCGAACCCGCCGGTGAGCGTCCCTTCCTCGGGCGCGCCGAGATCGACGCGATGACTGATCACGTTCACGACGGCGCCCTGACGCGTGCCGCCGTACTCCGCCGGGAACGCACCCGTGAAGACCTCGAGCGAATCGATATTGCGCGGATCGATCACCTCGCTGAAGTTCGAGGCGGTGCTCTGCGGCAGCGGGACGCCGTCGAGCTCGTACGTCAGGCCGTGGAAGCCGTGCGCGATCGGTTCGTTATACGAAAAGCGGACGATGCCCGGGATCGTATCGATCAGACGGTCGAGGCTCTGATCTTCGGGCGAGGTCGCGATCTGCGCCCGGTCGATCGTGTTCACGGAGACCGGTTGCGAGCTCGCGCCGCGCGCGGCGACCGTCGACACATGACCGATCTGCTTGAGCGAGAGATCGATCGGGAGATCGACGACGGCATCCGTCGAGACGTCGACCGGCTGACGAAACGTCGTGCCCGCGGCCGAGATCGCCGTCAGGTCGTAGCGCCCGTACGGGACGCGCAGAAACGTGAAGCGGCCGCCGGCACCGGTCGTCGCGTGATAGACCGAGCCTTCGCCGGAGAGCGTGACGGGGACGCCCGGCGCCGGCTTCGCGGAGATCGTGATCGTGCCGCGCACGACGCCCGTCGTATCCGCGAGCGCGGGAGCGGCGGCGATGGACAAGGTCGCGGCAACGCATGCCGCCGGGAGGAAGCGCATGAAGCAAGCCCTTGCGAGAAAGGTGAGAGGAACGCTCGACGGAGCCGAGCGGGGCCGGACCTATCTCGCGAGCGGAGGCGCCCGATCGCAGCTGCGGGCGGGGACGAACGCCATGACGGCGACGGT
>CAZZZK010000070.1:0-10418 GCA_964658555.1 Vulcanimicrobiota bacterium
GATGAAGGGCGGCTCGATGAAACCGAGCGCGACGTCGTCGATGAAGCCGAGCACGATGGCCTCCCCGATGTAAGACCCTTCGGGGTTTTCGAGAGCGAGACGGTTCGACCGTCTCGCTTTTTTTGTTGCGATCAGCGTACGAAACGGAGCCCCGCGTCGAACGTCCGCGGCGACGCGACGTGCGTTCCCTGTGCGTTCAGCAGCGTGACGTCGTAGCGATCGTTCAAGAGATTACGGATGCGTGCCGTAAGCGCGACGTTCTTCGCGATCGCGATGCCTTTTTCCACGGCGAAGATCGTGTGCGGCGTCCGTTTACAATCGTCCGTCGCCGGCATGCAGGCGCCGGAGGAAAGGCCGCTGCCGTATTCGGCGTTCGCGGAGAACCAGCCGCCGCGCCGGTCGTCGAGCAGGACGCCGCCCGTGACGCTCCAGCGCTGTTCGTGGTCGGCGGGCGTGTAGATGCCGGGCGAACCGAAGCACGGTGCGAGCAGCTGCGTCTCGCATCCCTCGTTGAGCGAGATCGTATGGTCGACGTTGACGTACGCGCGACCGTCGCGCGGGAGCGGCAGCACGTAGTCGACGGTCTCGGCGGAGAGCCGGCCGAGCGTGTAATTGATGTCCTGATGCAGTAACGACACCCCGACCTGCGTATCGTCGATGAGATCGTTCGCATTCTTCTGCCAGATGCGAAAACCGAGCTCGCCGCGGCCCGCGGGGACGTGCCCGCCGAATTCGAGCTGCGTGTCGCGCTCCGGCCGCAGATCGAATTGCGCCACCGTCGGCTGCAGCGGAAGATTGAGCGATTGCGCCGCCTTCGGCGCGACGTTCTCGAATGAGAACGGCTCGAAGAAGCGGCCGACGTATGCGTAGATCGATGCGCGCGGTCCGAACGAGCGCGTGAGTTTCAGACGCGGGCTGAACGCGCCGAACGCGCGCGCGAACGCGGTCGAACGGATGGTGAAGAAGTCGTAACGCAAGCCGTAATCGGCTTCGTATCGGTCCGAAAGGCGCCACGTATCCTGGACGTACGACTGATACGTCTTGCCGACGTTGCGATCGCCGTCGACGACGGTGACCGGAGCGTCCGGTGCGAGCGGCGTTCGGAGCGGCGCGAGGAAATTACCGGGTTGGAGCGCCACGTCGTAGGTCTTGTCGACGCGCGTCGCGTCGTAATCGACGCCGGCGCGTACCTCGTGACGCCCGAGCTTGCGCACGTAATCGGCTTGCGCGATCGCGTCGAGTGCGGTCTTGTCGTCGCGTAGCGAGAACGCGCAGGTCGTCGACGAGTACGAACCGCTCGAGAGCGCGTTCGCGCAGGCGCTCGCGCTCCCGCCGTTTCCGAACGGTGCGGGCTCCGCGTTCAACGCCTCGCCGTAGGCCCAGTCGTTGCGCGGATCGCCGCCGTCGCGGATGTGCGAGATCTTGACCGCGGGTCCGAAACTGAGCGAGCCGCCCGCGCCGAGCGTTCGGCGGAATTGCAGGCTCGCGAACGTGTCGTCTTGCGACTCGACGTCGTCGGTCGCCGCGGGTTCGCCTGACTGCGTGTCGTTCGGAATCTGGAACGTCCGGAAGCTGTGAACGACGGTGAGATCGGTCGCGGCGTTTCGCGTGCCGCCGAACGTGACCCGCGCGAACTGATTCGTATCGCTGCCGTCGTCGTGCGGCGATGCGAAGCCCGGCGGATCGAGGCCGCGCGTCGTGCGCTCGTTGCGGATCGCGACGTCGTAGCCGCCGCCGTTCCCGAGCGGCGCGTGATAGCCGAGCGTCTGATCGAGGGTACCGTACGATCCGTACCGGATGTCGCCGTCGAAGCCCGCGGGCCCGCTCCCCGAGCGCGTCGTCACGTTTACGATCGCGCCGAAGCGGAGTCCGTATTGCGCCGGGTACGCACCCTCGACGACGTCGAGAAACGAGACGTCCGCGGGATCGATCTCGCTGCCGATTTCGCGATTGAGCGCCTGCGGCAACGGGACGCCGTCGACGAGATAGTCGATGACGCCGTGATCGCCGTTGAGGTGGACGACGCCGTTCGCGCCGCGCGCGGCGCCCGGAAGCTGGATCAGCGTCTCCGGAAAACTGTCGGTCGTCGGCGAGCGGGTCAGGAACGTCGCGTCGAGGCCGACGTCGGCGCCGCTGCCGCGCAGCGCCGGCTGCCGGGCGACCGCGACGTGCGCGAGCCGGCGCAGGTCGCCGAGGGCGATCGCGAGCGTGGCCCCGCCCGAGCCGAGATCGACGCGGGACTCGTCGCGGAGGCCGGCTCCCGTCGCGAGGACGTCGTACGTGCCGAACGGCACGGCCGCGAACGCGAACTCGCCGCGCGATCCGGTCGTCGTCCGCAGCACGCGGTCGTTTCCGGAGACGACGACCGTCGCGTTCGCGACGGGACGGCCGGCGTTCGTGACGATCCCCGACAGCGACGCGTCGTTCGTCGCGGCGCCGGCGTGGACGGCGCGAAGCAGCGTCGAGACGATGAGAAAAAACGCCGCGGCGAGGCGGCTTCGAAAAACGGTCATGGTCGCCCCACTGCGGACGGTCGATCGTCATCTGTCGGTAACGATAATGCAGTATCGTTTATCGTTTGTGGGGCGCGAGCCGGTTTCCTTGGGATGCGTGCGATGTTCGGCTCGGTGCAGTGCGTTCGAGGCGCCGATACGGCGCATCGCGCCGCACCGCCGTCGAGCGCGTCCGCATCCGGCCGTACGCCTCCGAGGAAGGCGCCGATGTCGCATCTGCGAAGGTCGGGCGACGAATGAAGTACGCATCGCGGAGATCCCGCACGTGAGCGCCGGGCTCGACGTCCTCGGCATCGGAAACGCCATCGTCGACGTGATCGCCCACGCGGACGACGCGTTTCTCGCCGAGCACGAGATGACGAAGGGCGCGATGGCGCTCATCGACGAGCCGCGAGCCGAGCTCATCTACGCGGCGATGGGTGCGGCGATCGAATCGTCGGGCGGCTCCGCCGGAAACACCGTCGCGGGCATCGCGTCGCTCGGCGGCCGGGCGGGCTACATCGGGAAAGTCCGAAGCGATCTGCTCGGCACCGCGTTCCGGCACGACATCACGGCGGCGGGCGTCGTCTTTCCGTCGGCCGCCGCCAAAGCCGGCCCCGCGACGGCGCGCTGTCTCATCCTCGTGACGCCGGACGGCGAACGGACGATGAACACGTATCTCGGCGCTTGCGTCAATCTCGGCCCGGACGACATCGACGAAACGTTCGTCGCGTCGGCGCAGGTGACGTACCTCGAAGGCTACCTGTACGATCCGCCGCAGGCGCAGGAAGCGTTCCGCAAAGCGGCGTCGATCGCGCACGCGCACGGCCGGAAGGTCGCGCTCTCGCTCTCGGACCCGTTCTGCGTGGGGCGCCACCGCGCGGCCTTTCTCGACCTGATCGAGCACCACGTCGACGTGCTCTTCGCGAACGAAGAAGAGGTGACGATGCTCTTCGAATCGCGCGATCTCGCGGCCGCCGTCGCGCGGCTGCGGGAGGTGACCGAGGTCGCCGCGATCACCCGCGGTGCGAGCGGGTCGACGATCGCCGCCGGCGGCGAGACGATCGACGTGGCGGCGGTGCCCGTCGCTCGCGTCGTCGATACGACGGGCGCGGGCGATCTTTACGCCGCGGGATTTCTTTTCGGACGCACGCGCGGGCTATCGATCGCCGAGTGCGGCCGTCTCGCGAGCGTCGCCGCGGGCGAGATCATCACCCATTTCGGAGGCCGCCCGCAGACGCCGCTCCGCGACCTCGCCGCGATCGCGTAGGCACGTCCCCGCCCGCATCGCGACGCGCGTGGAGTTACGAGCCGAGCGCGAGTTCGTTGAGGGCTTTCGGATTGCGATGCCGGGCCGTCGTCAGGCGATCGCCGACGACCGATGCGAGATAGGCCGCGTCGTCGGCGACGCCGGAGAAGCGTGCGGAACCCCACGTGTACTGCCACGGCAAGCCGAGGAACGTGAGCCCGGGACACGTCGTGACGCCGCGGCGATGGCTCGGGTAGCCGCGGCCGTCGAAGATCGGGATGTCGATCCAGCGGTAATCCGAGGCGAATCCCATGCACCAGATGACGCTGCCGATGCCCTCGAGCGTCCGCTCGCGTACCGGTTCGCCGGGTTCCCAGACGGGGACGTATCGCGCCTCCTCGGGCGCGACGATCTCGTGTTCGGCGATGAAGCGATCGATCGTCGTTTTGATGCTCTCGGCGACCGCGTCGGCGCCGTCGAGATTCTTGCGCAGATCGTCTCCGAAACGCAGCGTTCCCGCGTCGACGTCGAGCAGGCGCCCGTAGAGGTGCATGCCCTCGCGCGCGAAGCGCCGCAGATCGATATCGCGTCCGCCGTCGCGGCCGGTGACGTAGTGGTTCGCCTTCCCGCGGACGCGTTCGCGCAGCGGATGCTCGTGCACGGGCATCGCGTAGTAGCCGAGCACGTCGAGCCACTCGACGACGTCTTTCCCGCGATAGCGGCGCGCGGTGCGCGGCGCGCTGCCGACGCAGAGATGCACGCGTCGGCCCGCGAGATGCAGGTCTTCTGCGATCTGCGCGCCCGATTGGCCGGTGCCGACGACGAGCACGTCGCCCTCGGGCAGTGCGTGCGCGTTCTTGTACTGCGACGAATGCATCTGCGCGATCGTGCGCGGCAGGCGCTCGGCCATGCGCGGCAGCGTCGCACGGTGGTAGCCGCCGATCGCGACGACGACGTTGTCGGCCGTGAAGTCGCCCTGCGTCGTCGCGATCTCGAAGGTGCGCCCGTCGCTCGCGAGACCCAGCCGGGTGACGCCGACGCCCTCGCGAATCGGCGGATCGAACGACGCCGCGTACGACTCGACGTAGCGTACGATCTCGTCCTTCTTCATGAAACCGTACGGATCGTCGCCTGCGTACGGGAAGCCCGGAAGGCGGCACTGCCAATTCGGCGTCACGAGGCAGAACGTGTCCCAGCGCTCGGAGCGCCACGCTTCGGCGAGCCGCGAGCGCTCGAAGACGACGTGTTCGATACTACGGCGCTTGAGTAAATAGCTCATCGAGAGCCCCGCCTGGCCGCCGCCGATGACGATCGCGGAGTGATGCGGGGCGGCGGCCGGCGGCGACGTCGCATCGTCGCTCGCCGCGCGCGTTGCATCGAGCGACGGACTCGAAACGGTGGTCGTCATCCCTTCGCGGACCCGCGGCGCGCGGCTACGCGCTTTCGGCGCCGCGCCGTCATGCCGTCTCGAAGATGGAGAGCGACGAGCACGCACCGCATTTGCCGCAGCCGGCCTTACTCTCGGCCGACGTGAGCTTCGCTTCGCGCAGCATCGTGCCGATCTCGCCGAGTAACGATGCCATGAACGCGGGGCTCGGCGAGACGGCGTTCTCGAGCGGCGTGCCGCCGATCGGGACGAGCGGAACGACGAACGGATACACGCCGAGTGCGACGAGCCGCCGGCACATCGCGAGGATCGACGCGGGCGCGTCCCCGAGTCCCGCGAGGATGTACGTGCTCACTTGACCGCGGCCGAAAACGTCGACGGCCGCTGCGAATGCGTCGAGATAGTAGTCGACGGGAACTTTCGCTTTCCCCGGCATCGCGCGCGCGCGGACCTCGGGTTCGACCGCTTCGAGATGCATTCCGAGCGTGTCGACGCCCGCACCGCGAAGGCGCGCGAACCACGCGAAGTCGTCGGGCGGTTCGCACTGCGCCTGCAGCGGCAGATCGACCGCCGCGCGAATACCGGCCGCGCTCTCGCACAGGACCGCGGCGCCGCGATCGGTGACGTTGGGCGTGCCCGTCGTGAGGACCATGTGCCTCACGCCGTCGAGATCGACGGCCGCGCGCGCGACCTCGCCGAGCTGCTCCGGCGTCTTGCGGGCGATCGTGCGGCCGCCCTTGAGCGACTCGCCGATCGCGCAGAACTGGCATTGCGTCTTGCGATTCTGATAGCGGATGCACTCTTGCAGCACGGTCGTCGCGAGCACGTCGCGGCCGTGCAGCGTCGCGATCTTCCAATACGGAACGCCGTCGGCCGTCGTGCGCGCGTAGAAGTTCGGCTGCGGCGGAAACGCGATCCGGCCGACGACCACGCCGTCGCGCTCGAGCGTCGTCCCCGCGGGCGTCGTCACCGCGACGAACGGCGATGCGGCCGCCGCGTTCGTATGGATCGGAACCATGATCGTCCGGCCGTCGATCGTGACCGCCTTGTGATCGGACGGCCCCGCGCCGCCGCGCCGGCTCGGCGCGCCGACGGTCTCGTCAGAGAGCTTGAGGCCGAGCGATTGCAGTTCCGTTAAGACGTTCCGCGAGCGAGTCTGCTGCAGATCGATGACGGTCATCCGCATCTCCTTCCGGTTCGAACGGTTCGCGCGCGTGCATCGGAGCGGCCGCGCGCGTATCGATGACGAGGCTGAGGAGTTCGGGCCGCGCGTAATGGCCGACCGAATCCATCATCCGTTTGCGTTTCGTGACGAGTGCCAGATCGAGATCGGCGACGAGGATCCCCTCGCCCGACGTGATCGGCTCGCCGAGCAGACGCCCTTCCGGCGTGACGATCGCCGTGAAGCTCCCGCCGCGCAGCGCACCGCGCATCGCCTCGTTCGGTGCGATCGCCGCGATCTGGCCGTCGTCGAGCCAGCCCGTCGCGTTGACGACGAACGCACCCGCTTCGAGCGCGTGATGGCGGATCGTCACGTCCATCTGATCCGCGAAGATCTGTCCGACCATCGACCCGGGGAATTGACTGCAGTGGATCTCCTCGTGCTGCGCCATGAGCGCGTAGCGCGCGAGGGGGTTGTAATGCTCCCAGCACGCGAGCGCGCCGATGCGGCCGACGGCCGTGTCGACGACGCGCAGGCCGCTGCCGTCGCCCATCCCCCAGACCATCCGCTCGTGATACGTCGGCGTGATCTTCCGGCGCTTGAGGACGAGCTCGCCGTCCGCATCGAAGACGAGCTGCGTGTTGTAGAGCGTACCGCGATCGCGTTCGGTGACGCCGAGGACGACGACCATCCCGTGCCGCCGCGCCGCCGCGGCGACCGCCGCCGTCTCCGAGCTCGGGACGACGACGGCCTCTTCGTATAGCCGCAGGTGTTCCGCACCCATCGCGACCGCCGGCATCACGAACGAGAAATACGGATAGTACGGAACGAGCGTCTCCGGAAAGACGACGAGCGACGCGCCCTGCGCCGCCGCATCGTCGAGGGCGTCGAGAACCTTACCGATCGTGCCGGCGCGGTCGTGCAGAACGGGTGCGATCTGTACGGCCGCGGCACGGACGATCATAGAGTCCAGGTCGAGAGCACGTACGCGTTTTCGCGGCGGTGGATGAGCTGGAGATCGAGCACGTCGAGCGGACTGATCGGAACGATGCCGTCGATGAGCGAGGCCTCGCCGTGGCCGTAGAGCGCCTGCAGGGCGAAACGGCAGCAATACACCTTGCCGCCTTCCTCCATGAATTTCTTGAGCTGATTGTTGAAATTCTGCGCTCCCGGGAACGCCTCGTCGCCGAGCTTCGGGAAGCCGCGCTGGACGCCGAGCGTAACGCCCGGGCCGTATAAGAGGATCGTCGTCTCGAAGCCCTTGCGCTGAAGGCGCAACGCCTGGAGGATGTTCACGAGACCGATCGAGCCCTCGAAGGCGACGGTGTGGAACGTGACGAGCGCTTTCTCTCCCGGCTCCGCCTTGACGTCCTCGAAAACTTTCTGCTCGTAATCGACGAGGAAGTCGCCGGCTTTGTGATGTTCGCGGTCGACAACTGGCATGATTCCAACTTTCTAGCACGGGGCGCAGCGCCGCCCGTCATCCAAAGGGACACCGTCGTTTCCGAGCACTTAAACGAACGGCCGGTGACGCCGAAGCGACGATCGACGATGCTGGGAACAGAATGCGGGTCGGAGGATCAGTCTAGCAGTTCCCGTTCGCGATAACCAGCCAACTGCGAGTTAAGCGTTTGCAAGGATTGAGTTGGAACGAGCGGTCGAATCACGTCGCAAATTAGGTGAGTTCTTGAAGGCGAAGCGTGACTCGCTCGATCCGCTCGCGTTCGACATCCCGACGCAGCGCCGCCGGCGCGTTTCCGGTCTGCGGCGCGAGGAAGTCGCGCTGCTCGCCGGGATAAGCGTTACGTGGTACACGCAGATCGAATGCGGCGCGAACATCACGATCTCGCCCGCGTTGATCGGACGACTCGCGCTCGTCCTGCGGCTCACGCCCGTCGAACGCGCGTACATCTTCACGCTCGGCATCGAAGAGATGGCCGTCATCAATACGGTCCTCCCGCAGCTCGCGGTCCTCGCCGATTCGCGCATCGCCGCCGACAGCTTCGATGCGGAGATCGCGCTCGTGCTGCGCACGCATCGAACGATCAAAACGCAGATCTACTCGACGGTCGTACACGGCACGCTCGAGGCGCTACGGCCGCATCTCGACGAGAGCCGATGCCCGATCGGCATCTGGCTGCACGACGATCTCTCCGCCGATATTCGCGCGAACCCGTGGTATTCGCGCGCGGCTCGCGCGCACGCGGCGTTTCATCGCGAGATCGAAAAGGTCGTTCACGCGGGACTCGCCGGCGACGCGACGACCGTCGAAACGTCGCTCGTGACGCCGAGCCGCTACGTCGCCGCATCGACGATTCTCGAACGCACCTTCGCGAATTGGTCGGCGATCGTCGCCGCCTGAGGAGGCGCGGTCGCGAGCGAGCGGGGCTCGCTGTGCGGAAAGCCGCTTGTCGTCGTATCTTCGGTGCCGGATCGACGAGGGTGTTACGCGGCGTCGCCGAGCGCGGCGCCGCGCGCGATTCGGGTAGGCTGCCAGCCACGTCGAAACGAGACGGGGCTCAAGCCGAGCCTGGATCGATCGACGCCGGCGACTCGCACGCGGCTGAAGCTCGTTACCCGATGACCAAATGCTTTCTGTCGGCGTCCGCGGCGATCGGGCTTATCGAGCGGTGCCCCAGTCTGGCCGCGACGTCGAGGGCGCGCGATCGTAACCAAGACGCCGGATATCGTTCGGTCTCTCGGAGCGCGTAATCGATGAAATATTTCGGCTCGACGAGCGGCGCGAGTTCGAAGGCCGCTTCGGCGGCATGCCACCGATAGCCGACGCTGGTCCACGTCTCGAAACAATCGCGCAGCAGATCGATCGCTCGATCGAGGTCTCCGTTGGCGACGGACACGATCGCGATCGAAAAATCGTCGTCGGCTTTCGTTCGCCGGTCGGCGAGTATGAGCGGATTGATCTTCGACGAGAGCCCTTCGAAAAGCTCGACGTACTCGCGCGCTTTCGTTGGATCGACGAAGCTGAGTTCACGTGCGAAGCTGACGAGAGCGTAGCGCTCGAAGTCCGAATTCCAATCGATCGAGTCTGCCAACGTGATCCCGGAGATCAGTTGCGCTTTAAGGATACCTCGATCTCTGCGATGTCGAGCGAAATACGCTTCATCGGCGAGTAGCGAAAGACGATTGACGTCGGACCGCGTGACCGAGCGCGCGAGCCGGAGGCTTTTGTCCGACGCTTCGTTCTCGCCTGCGAGCGAATATAAGAACGCCAGGCAGGTGTTGATTTCGAATTTGAGCTCCGAAAAGTCGTCGGGCCAATCGTGATACGGAAGCAGCTCGATCTCGACGATGTCGCTTATGATGCCGAAATCGCGTGCATAGTAACTCCGAGTAACGTATAGGTTACTCGTCACAAAAATGTCTTCGAACGGCGACGTCTTGCTCATCACGATCGCTTCCCGAAGGATTCGATGATGCTCGTGATAACGCTCCTGACTCGCTCGAATGAGCCCGATCATTTGCAACGCACGCGCTTTAATCATCGCTATCGGCGTGACGCTGGAGACGTGGACGGTAATACCCTTCGCGCGCAGATCGAGGTCGGCGTGAACGGAATTCCAAGCGGCTCGTTCGCTCAGTTCGTAGCGCTGGCTACCGAAGTGGATCGCTGAATCGACGAGCCAGATCTCGCACTCGAGATTGGCGGAGATGTCGTCGGTAAGATCGTTCTTCACGCGAGCGATCAGGCGGCTCGCAGACTCCGTATCGCCGCTCCTCGCCAGCAGAAAGGCTTCGAGCATCCGAGCTTCGGTTCGTTCGCCGGCGTCGAGCGCGCACGTTTTTTGAAGTGACTGTGCGCGGTGAAGAGCTTCCGAAATATTCCCGAGGCGTAGATCCGTGCGAATCCTGAGCAGGATTGCCTTCGTCGATGCTACGTCTCGTAGAAGACTCTGTGACGTGTGAAGCTGACCGGCTTTGTACGCCTCGACGGCCGCATCGTAAGAGCCCACTATTGCACTATCGGATAGTGAAACGGGCATCTATCACCATAGATGCCCGTTTCACTGCGAATGTGACTTGATCGTGAGGAGAGGATCATACGGCAACGGGCCGCCGTTCTCGGCAACGTTCTTAAAAGATCACGCCGCCTTGGCTTTTGAAGATGAC
>CAZZZK010000071.1:0-10298 GCA_964658555.1 Vulcanimicrobiota bacterium
GGACGACGTCGCGGCCGACCCGCCGCTCGACGAAGTCCCCGGACTGACGAGACCCGTCCCGCCCTGCGGCCCGCTCAGGTTCGCCGCGCCGGTGCTCCCCGCGGCCGCGGCGTACAGCGGCAGATCCGCGACCTGCTGCGGATCGCGCACGTCGCCGCGGACGTCGATCGAGGTCTCGCGCGCGGCGCCGTAGGCGATACCGCCGGGCGCCCGGATGTTGTTATTGCCGATCGCCGAGACGATATCGCCGATCGTGAAGTTCTCGGCATCGAGCGTGTGCGGACGGACGACGACCTCGATCGCGGGCGTCACCGTCCCGCCCGCGTTGACGTTCGAGACGCCGTCGACTTGCTCGAGCTCCGGGACGATGTTGTTCGTGACGATCGCCGAGAGCGCCGCGGCGTCGAGCGTCTTCGAGGTGGCGGAGAGCGTGACGACGACCGTCTGAGCGGGATCGAACGTGCGGACCTGCGGCGACGTGAGATCGGTCGGCAGGACGGATCGCGTCGATTGCACGCGGCGCTGCACCTCGACGAGATCGCTCGTCTGATTCGAGCCGAGCGCGAAGGTCACGCTGATCGTCGCCTGGCCCTGTTGGATCTGCGTCGACATGTGATCGAGATCGGGCGCGCCCGCGATCGCGTCTTCGATCGGCTTGACGATCGCATCGCGGATCTCGGTCGTCGACGCGCCCGGGTACGAGAGCGAGACCTGCATCGTCGGAAAATCGATGTTCGGAAACTGCTGCTGCACGATCCCGGCGAACGCGATCGCGCCCGCGATCACGACGAGCGCGCAGAATACGACGACGAGCGACGGCCGGCGAACGAAGAGGCGCGTCAGCGGCACGGACTAACGCTCGCTGATCTTCTGACCGTTCGTGAGCCCGAGCTGGCCGTTCGTCACGACCGTGTCGTCGGCGCTTACGCCCGAGACGATCGAGGTCGTTCCGGCCGACCCGAGATCCTTGACGTGGGCGACGACCGCCTTATCGTCGCGGTCGACCATGAGCGTCGTATGCGAATCGTCGAGGAAGGCGGTGCTCGGCACGGCGATGCCGCTCACTTTGGGAAGCTCGACGACCGCGGTCACCGGGATGCCGGCCTGCAGCTTCAGGTTCGGATTCTGCAGTAGCGCCTTCACCGTGAAATTCGTCGAGCCCGGCTGCACCTGGCCGAGAACCGCGACGATCGTGCCCGCGTAGTGCCGGCCCGACCGGTCGTCGCCCGCGCTCACGCTGACCTTCGCGCCGTTCGGAATCGCGAAGACGTCCGCGCTCGAGGCGTTGAGCGTCGCGTAGACGCGCGAGAGCTCTTGCACGGTGAAGATCGTGCGGCTGCCCGGATATTCGCCCGGGTTGAGGTTGCGATTGATGACGATCCCGTCGACGGGCGAGTAGATCGTCGCGTGCGAGATCTGCGCGCGAATCTGATTCTCTTGCGCGCGCGACGACGCGGATGCGGCGGCGGCCGAATCGATGTTCGCCCCCTGCAGGCCGGAATCGGGCGAGCTGCCGTTGATCTTGTTATTCGTGATCGCGGAGGCGAGCGCGGCCTGCGCCGAACGCACGCCGGCCTGGGCGTTCGCGACGGTCGTCTCCTGCTGCACGTATTGCTGCTGCGAGAGATAGCCCTGCGTCACGAGCTGCCGGTAGCGGTCGGCGTCGCTGTACGCCTGCTTCAGCGTCTGCTCGCTCTGCCGCAGCGTCGCGCGCGCTTGCGTGACGGCATCGGGGTTCTGGCCGTAATTGAGGTCGGCCGTGTACCTCGCCTGCGCGACGCGCGCGTCGTCGGATTTCGTCAGACTGACCTGCGCGGCCAGATTCGCTTCGAGGTCGGTCGTATCTTGAACCGCGAGGACCTCGCCCTTATGGACGATATCGCCCTCGTTCACGTTGACGCGCAGGGTCGGTTCCGAGAGCGAGCCCGTGATCGCGACGTTCTGATAGGGTGCGATGATCCCGGCGAGGGTCAGCGTCGGGGTGACGGAGCCCGCGCGCGCCGCGGTCGTCGCGATCGGAACCGGCGCTGCCGACGGGCGCGTGCGGCCGTGCTTGCCGCCGGCCTTCTGGCCGCAACCTGCAAACGTGACGGCGAGCGCGCAGCCGAGCGCGACGGTGACGAACGTCTTCATGCGAGCCTCGAGCTTAAAGGCCGAAGCTGGAGGCGTGCTGAGAGCGTACGGGCTCTCATCAAACTCGAACCGCCGACGGCCGGCTGAAGCTGCGTTCGTGCCACGCGCCCTCGACGGTCCGGCGGATCCGCGCGATGAAGTGCTCGCGATCGAACCCCAGCGCGTGGCGGCGGATCGATTCGGAATCGACGTCGAGGTCTTCGAAACGGCGTAGTGCATCGGTAAAGCTTTCGACCGTTTGTTCGGCCGCGAGTACCCCCGTGACGCCGTCGACGACCGTATCGAGCGCGCCGCCCGCCCCGTAAGCGACGACCGGCCGTCCGCACGCGTTCATCTCGAGCGGCGTCATCCCGAAATCTTCGTACTGCGGGAAGAGCAGCGCGCGCGCGCCGCGCATCAGCGAGCGCAGCTCGTCGTCCGTCACGTGCCCGAGCGCCTGAACGTGGCGCGGAACGGGCGAGAGCGCCGACCGCCCCCCGACGATCACGAGCTTGTGGCCGAGCTCGCCCGCGGCAGCGATCGCGAGATCGATGCGCTTGTACGGCACCGGCCGCGAGGCCACGAGATAGTAATCGCCGACCTCGCCGCCCGGCGTGAAGAACTCCGTATCGATCGGCGGGTGCAGCAGCTCGCTCTCGCGGCGATAGTACGTCGCGATCCGGCGCTGCGTCGTCGTGCTGTTGGCGACGAAGCGATCGACCCGGTCGGCCGCGACCGCGTCCCACACGCGCAGATGCGAGAAGAGCGACGCGGCCGCCGGCCGCAGCGGTGCGGGAAGCGTCGCGAGCTCGGGGACGGTACGCTCCCAAAGCGCGCGCATCGGCGTATGGCAGTAGCAGACGTGGAGCTGATCCGCGCGGGTGAGCACGCCTTTCGCGACCGAGTGATGCGACGAAACGACGATGTCGAACGCGGAGAGATCGAACGACTCGATCGCGCTGCGATAGAACGGCAGGAAGAACCGGTGCCGCTTCGTCGCCTGCGGCAGTCGTCCGAGCCACGACGACGTGACGCGCGGCGCGAGCCGGGCGGGGCCGGTCTGCGCCGAATAGAGCAACGCGAAGATCGGCGCCTCCGGAAACGCGTCGGCGAGCGCTTCGACGACGCGTTCGGCGCCGCCGCGCTGCACGAGGGGATCGGAGACGATCGCGATTCGAGGCGGTCTAGGCACGGGCGACCTCACGCAGGATCGCGGCGATGCGCTCGGCGTGCAGCGACGCGTCGAAGAGCGTCGCGTGCTCGCGGCACGAGGCGGCGAGCGAACCGCGGACGCCCGGCTGCACGAGCGCGACGATCGCATCCGCGAAGGCGACCTCGTCGTTCGCGGGCACCACGCGGCCGCTGCGCCCCTCGGCGATCGCTTCGGGCGCGCCGCCCTCGTCGAACGAGACGGTCGGCACGCCGCACGCCGCGGCTTCGATGATCGAGCGCCCGAACGGCTCGGCGCGCGAGGTGTTGCAGTTCACGTCGAGCGCGGCGAAGGCGGTGCGCGGGTCGTCCTGCCAGCCGACGAAGTGCAGGCGCTCGCCGAGGCCGAGCTTGCTCGCGAGCGCCCGGAGCTCGTCCATGAAATCGGCGTCGCGAAAGACCGGCGCGCCGACGATCGCGAACTCGGCGTCCGTCCGCGCGGCGACGCGCGCCGCGATGCGCAGGAAGCGGTCGTGCCCCTTCCATCGGTTGATGCGGCCCACGAGGCCGACGAGCGGCACGTCCTGCGGGAGGCCAAGCGCGGCGCGCGCGTTCGCGCGATCCGGCAGCGACGCGTAGGCCGAGAGGTCGAGCGGGTTCGGCACGACAGTCGTCTTCGGCAGCGCGAGCGAGGCGCCGACCGCCTTCGAGATCGCGACGCGCCGCACCGTGCACGTCGCGCCGACGAGCCGCAGCAGATCGCGCGCGCGGCCCTCGAGGATGTCGCGCAGATGCATGATCGCCGGCACCCCCGCGAGCCGCGCCGCGGGCGTCCCGAGCACGTGCGCCTTCACGGTGTTCGTGTAGACGACGGCGGGCGCGAGGCGTTCGTACGCCGCCGCCAAGCGCGGCAGCATGCGCAGCGTACCGGCCGCCGCCGAGAGCGCGAGGCGCTCGCGCCGTACCGACATCACCTCGCTCCCGAGCGCGACGATCTCGACCCGCAGGCCGCGCTCGCGCAGCTCGCGCGCGTACGCACCTTCTTCGAAAAGCACGACGATCGGCTCGACGTCGGCCGGCAGATGCGAGAGCAGGAGCTGCATGCTGCGCTCGGCGCCGCCCGCGGCCTCGCCGCTCTGCCCGACGAATGCGACCCGCACGCGGCGCCTACAGGCGCTCGGCGAGATAGCCTTGCAGGGCCTCGCCCGCGACGCGTTCCTGACGCATCGAATCGCGGTCGCGCACGGTGACCGTCCCGTCGCCCAGCGATTCGTAATCGACCATGATGCAGAACGGCGTGCCGATCTCGTCCTGCCGCCGGTAGAGCTGGCCGACGTTGCCCTCGTCGTACGTCGTCCGCGCGTGCGGCCGGAGCGCGCGCTCGATCAGATCGAGCGCGCCCGCTCGACGAGCTCGGGCTTGTTTCGCGCGAGCGGGAAGACGCCGACCTGCACGGGCGCGATCTTGGGATGGAAGCGCAGCACGACGCGCGTGGACGTCTTGCCGGAATCCGGATCGGCGACCGTCTCCGAATCGTAGGCGTCGACGAGCATCGTCAGCGTCGTACGATCCATGCCGGCCGAGCTCTCGATGAGGATCGGCGTGTACCGCGATTTCGAGGCCTCGTCGAAGTATGTGAGATCCTTGCCCGAGAGCTTCATGTGCGCGTCGAGATCGTAGGTGCCGCGGTGGGCGATCGATTCGAGTTCGCCCCAGCCCCACGGGAAGAGATACTCGACGTCGGTCCCGGCCTTCGCGTAGTGCGGCCGCTCCGTATCGGAGAGCGTGTAGAAGCGCAGCCGGTCCTCGCGAACTCCGTAATCACTGTACCATTTCTTCCGCGCCGTCACCCATTCGTCGTAGCAGGCGACGTCGTTGCCGTCGTCCGGCACGAAATACTCGAGCTCGGCCTGCTCGAATTCGCGCATCCGGAACGTGAAGTTCCCCGGGGTGATCTCGTTGCGGAACGACTTGCCGATCTGCGCGATCCCGAAGGGCGGCTTCTTGCGCGCCGTCTGGTAGACGTTCTTGAAGTTGACGAAGATGCCCTGAGCCGTCTCGGGCCGCAGGTACGCGCGCGACGCCGAGTCTTCCATCGGTCCGATGCTCGTCTGCATCATCAGATTGAAGTCGCGCGGTTCCGTGAAGCTGTCCTTCGAGCCGCAATCGGGACACTGCGCGAGCGACGCGAGATGATCGGCGCGGAAGCGATGCTTGCACACCTTGCAATCGACGAGCTTGTCCGTGAACTGCGCGACGTGGCCCGAGGCGACCCACGTGTTCGGATGCATGACGATCGACGAATCGAACGCGACGACGTCGTCGCGCAGTTCGACCGTCTCGCGCCACCAGGCGGCCTTGACGTTGCGCTTGAGCACCGCGCCGAGCGGACCGTAATCGAAGAAGCCGCCGATCCCGCCGTAGATCTCGCTCGATTGAAAGATGAATCCGCGTCGCTTCGCGAGCGCGGTGATCTCTTCCATCGTCACGCGCGGCTGGTCGGTCGTCGTCATGCGCAAGACGTTTATGACCCGGCGGTCGGGCGCCTCCCCGAGTACCGGCGGCCGCGCCAGCGCACGCCGCGCCCCGAGAGCACGCACCATGCGGAATTCGCGGAGATCGCCGCGAGGAGCGCCGTTCCGAGCGGCTGCAGATAGGCGGAGGATTGCGACATCCCGACCATCCGCACGCCGCGCCACGACGTCGCGACGGTCGCGAGCGTCGCGGCCGCGGCTTCGAGCGCGTCGATCGGCCGCCGCCGTGCGATCGCGCGCAACGTCAGCAGCGGCGGCGCGCTCAGGACGCCGAGGAACGCGACCCCGCCGAGCAGCACGGGCACGTTGCCGTGCGCGCCCGTAAACACGTTCTTCGTAAAGCCGCGCCAGATCTCGCCGAGCGAGTGGTACATCCGCACGCGCGCGAGCCGCGAACCGCCGCCGAGTACGTATCGGAAACGGCCGTCCGCCTTGAGGCGCCGCGCGAACTCGACGTCTTCCACGATCTCGCCGCGCAGCGCCGCGTGGCCGCCGAGTGCGTCGTAGGCCGCGCGATCGACGAGGATGTACTGCCCGTTCGCGAGCGCGCGGCGCGGCCGCGTCGGATCGTTGATCTCGGCGAGCGTCCCCGAAGCGAAGAGGATGATCCCGAGGATCGCGGGTAGCGCCGCGCGCTCCCAGAACGTGCCGAGTTCCTGACCCGTGCAGATCGAGAGCGCGTCCGTGCGCGACGCGAGCGCGAAGCGCAGCGCCGAGGCCGCACCCGCCGGCGCGTGGACGGAATCCGCATCGGTGAACAGCAGCCACGCGCCCGTCGCCGCGCGAGCGCCCTGATCGAGCGCCCACGGCTTCCCGACCCAGCCCTCCGGTAACGCGTCGCCCGCGATCACGCGCAGATTCGGGAACTCGTCCGCGAGCCGCGCGAGGATCCGCGGCGTCGCGTCCGTCGAGCGGTCGTCCACGACGATCACCTCCGCATCGACGTACCGCTGCGCGACGAGGGATCGCACGCACGCCTCGATCGACCGCTCTTCGTCGCGCGCGGGCACGACGATCGAGAGCGAGGGGAGCGTCTCGCGCGGCCGGCGGTCGATGAGCGGAATCTCGAACCAGCTCGCGGCGAACGTCGCCGAGCGCACCGCGAACGCCAGCACCGTGAACGACGTGAGGCGGGCGAACGCGTCGATGAGCACCGCGGACCGTTTCACGAAGGCGGCGCACTTTTCCGCGAAGGCCGCCGCGCAAAAGCACGCACGATCGTGTCTCGAGCCTGCCACCTTGTCATATTCTGCCAAGCTGGCAACTTGGATAACAATCTTGTCAGCTTGGCAGCCTGCACTCTGGCCAGCAGCGCACGATAAAGCCTGCCGTGCTCCCACAAAGGCAGAAGGGAGCAGCGAGTTGAGGTACGCTTGACAGTCCTCAGAGGTTGACCTGTTAATAGCCATTGAGAGTCGGAAGAAGCGGTACCCGCCTTCGTCCTCGATGGGTCGCACGACGTTAAGATCTAATACTTTTAAGGCGGATGCTCGAATTGTCGCGACACAAATTAGCGGAATGTTTGAACCATTCAATTTGACCGGTGGCCATTCAACATTCGCCAGCTGAATCAAGGGCTAGTCAAACAATGGAAAGAGCCTGGCACTCTGATTAAGAGGCCTTAGATTCCCGGCTTCCATGGAAAGAAATCCGACATCGCTGCCCTCAAGAATCTCACTAATCCACGCGACGTCATTTCGGGGCATCGTGCCGAAAGCCAACATCGGAACCGCCTCACCTAGCTTAGCGCGATACCGGACGGAATAGTCGAAAAGTTGTCCCATCCCATAACGCATCCGGTCGACAGCTGAAGTTGGGATTTAAGCTCTTCACCTCGACAAGAAACTTCTGATTGCCGAATAACGCTAGCACGTCAACGTGGTTATTAAATAAGCATTTCCCGCCGCGAGCATCCACCTGCTTTTTTATGAGTCGCACCATTCCCTGATGGTCCGCCCGAGCACGTTCTTGAAGTTGTGCAGCCGCATACACGTCGGGCACGTTCCCGGCCGGACGATAACCAGTACCTTCAGGAACAGTAATAAGCTCTCGAAAGGCGTCGGTCGGAGGGGTCGATATAAGGGCCGACACTCTTCCTGTGAGTACGTCATCGACCGTCGGGGCACTGTCTACCATTTGTCCGGTTAGGCCTGCCGCATTTAAAATGCGGTAGTAATCTAAGTCAGCAATGTAACGAACGGATCGGCCTTGGAAATTATTAGGCGATGTGAAAAATGACTCAAACATACGATCAGTCGAATCATGATACGGTACCGGATTGTTAAAACGAATCGGTTTCCGAATGGCTACGAAGCGGTGCCCGCTATCGTTCGGATCTTCCCAGAACTCTCCGAGCTCGCCACAACCAAAATACGTACTGGACTCATCCGCCGTCGATCCCCTCGACGGCCTGTAGTAAACAAATTTTTCCCCGCCCGACAGTTGATCAAAATAACGCTGGGGATAATGATAAACGACGAACTCCGTGTCTTTATATTTTGGGCTATCCTGCCAGGCCCTCTGCATTAAAACAATTGGCATCTCGGGCTATTCTTAGACGCTACTCTCGCTCCTCGCGCGCGGCTGCGTCTCCGCTCGAAGCTGCCCGCACGCGGCCGCGATGTCGCGGCCCATCGGCGTGCGGACCGTCGTCGGGACGCCGGCCGCGGTGAGCACCGCTTGAAACGCGCGGATGCGCTGCTCGGCGCTTCCGTGCAGCGGCGCGTCGGGCGTCGCGTTGTACGGGATGAGATTGACGTGATAGAGATGCCCGCGCATGAGCCGCGCGAGCGCCTTCGCGGAGAGGTCGTCGTCGTTGACGCCCTCGAGCATCACGTATTCGAAGAAGACCTTACGATGCGTCTTCTCGACGTACCGCTCGCACGCGCGCATGAGATCTGAGACCGGAAACCGTTTGTTGACCGGCATGATCTCGGAGCGCTGCGCGTCCGTCGGCGCGTGCAGCGAGATCGCGAGATTGACTTGGATCCCCTCGTCCGCGAAGCGCTCGATCTGCGGTACGAGGCCGACGGTCGAGATCGTGATGTGCCGGAAGCCGAGCCCGAAGCCGTGCGGATCGTTGAGCAGCCGCACCGCGTCCATCACCGCATCGTAATTGTGGAACGGTTCGCCCATCCCCATGAACACGATGTTCGTGATCTTCTTCCCGCGCGTCGCGAGCTCGCGAGCGAAGAAACGCGCCTGATCGAAGATCTCGACCGCGTCGAGATTGCGCGTGAAGCCCGCTTGCCCCGTCGAGCAGAACGCGCACTTGAACGCGCAGCCCGCCTGACTCGAGATGCACACCGTCGTGCGATCGCCGTAGTGCTCCATGAGCACCGCCTCGACTTCGTTGCCGTCGTGGAGCCGGAAGAGCCCCTTCGCCGTCTGTCCGTCGTTCGAGCGCAGGATCGTCACGGGCGCGACCGACTCGAGCTCGAAACCGCGCTCGCGCAACAGCACGCGCGTCGCCCCCGGCAGCACGCTGATCGCCTCGACGCCGGGAACGAGCTCCTTCGTCGCCGCGCGATAGAGCTGACCGAGCCGATAGCCCTTCAGCCCCCACGCATTCGAAAGCTCGCTCGACCCGGAGAAGCCCGCGCGTTTCGCCTTATTCTCGAGCCAGATATCCTGAGCCGTCGCGATCACAAGACCCCCATCATACCACGCCCCGGCCACGAGTCACCCGAAGCGTCGCAAGAGCGGGGCGCTCCACGCAAAGCCCGCCGAACCGGCGCAGAACCCGCCGCGGCGACGGGCTCAGACGTCGAACAACCCCGGCTGCTCGACCGGCGGCTCCTCGACCGCTTCCGGCTCCGGCGGGGCGTCGAGCTTCGCGCGGACCGCCTTGAGATCGGCCCAAACGAGCCGCTTCGAAGATTCGAGTTCGCCGCCCGTCATGCGCAGCAGGTACGCCGGATGATAGGTCGCGAGCGTCGGGATGCCGCTCGGTCCGTCGAACCACTGCCCGCGCTGTTTCGTGATCGAGAATTTCGGGCCGAGGAACGACTTCGCCGCCGGGGACCCGAGGCAGAGGATCGCGCGCGGGCGCACGATCTCGATCTGCTCGTCGAGGTACGGGCGGCAGTTCGCCATCTCGTCGGGCGTGGGCGCGCGATTGCGCAGGCGCACGCCGTCGTCGAGCGTCGGCCGGCATTTGACGGTGTTGCAGATGAAGACGTCCTCGCGCGCGATCGCGATCGCCGCGAGCATCTTCTCGAGCAGCTGTCCCGCGCGGCCGATGAACGGCCGGCCCTGCCGGTCTTCGATCTCGCCCGGCCCCTCGCCGACGAGCATGAGCGCCGCGCAGGGGTCGCCTTCGCCGTAGACCGTCTGGGTGCGCGTCTGCGCGATCGCGCAGCGCGTGCAGCGCGCGACGACGGCGCTCGCATTCGCGATCAGGCGTTCGCGCGCGGCGCGTTCGGCGACGCTCATGCGCCGCCGCTTGCCGGCGCGGGATCGAGGACGACCGCGACGCCGAACGCGCGGACGATCGTCGCGCCG